>JANLHY010000187.1 GCA_024653795.1 Candidatus Brocadiaceae bacterium
GAGATACGATAAAAATCTCTCAATCCTTCCATTACTTTAGAGAACACCTTGTTTTCCCCCATAGATTCAATATCATCCCCTTCATTGTAACATACCTCCACACAGATTGCTGTCTTGCCCCGATTAACAGCGAGTCTATTCAAGAGGTTCTTGGGCTCATAGATGCGCTTAAAAATATATTTACCCTCAGGAAAGTATATTTGAGCTTTATTCTTTAACTTTTCTTTCCTTATTGTAAGATTAAAGAGCCAAAGACTCCTATATTTCATAGTTGCAGCGATATTTTTCATACTGCTCATATCGCCGTCTACGGAAACCAATACATTAAAAAGGTTCGTTATTGGCATGGTACTTATTACCACAGAATTATCTTCTATCTCAACTCTTTCCTCTCCGCCGTCTTTTCTTATCACTAAAATTGTCACATTACCTGCACGCATCTCGATCCTCTTCGCCACACTCCTGAGGTGTATTTTACCACCGTATTTCTTAATCTGTTCGCACATGGCATCAGGTATTTGCTGTGCTCCATGTTCTGGATAATAAACATCCAGATACCCGCCCTTACTCTCTTTATTAAAAAGAAAGCTCAGGAGGAATTTTGACGATTTCTGCCACAGGTTATGTTCTTTATAAAATTTATGTCTCTCAGTTCCCCAGTCTTTAGACACCATAGCAGGTGGGAGTCCCATAACTTTAAGAATGTAATCCTTAAAAAAATATCTATACACTTCTTTACCAAAGTTGTTTATAATCCATTTCTCTGCAGTATCCATAACAGTCATATCCTCATTATCACGGTTCAGCTTATGCTGTAATACGTCCCAAACCAATGGTATACTTCGTCTGATGCCGAGATTCTTTATTAAATTGAGTGGACGTATGGGTGATATTATATCCTTCCTTTCGAAACCGATACCATACAGGGCTTTGATGTTATGGAAATCATTTCCTATCAGATTTTGGTACTCTTCTGCATGGTCTTTGAAAAAGATGTGAGGGCCGATATCAAAGAGAAATCCGTTTCTCTTTTCGGTCCTCATCAGTCCGCCAACCGCATCATCCATCTCAAAGATATCCACTCTTTTACCTGCCGAGGCTAAAAGTTGCCCAATTCTAAGGCCTGATAAACCTGCTCCTATAATAAAGTATCTTTTCATTTTTTACCTCTGACAACGGAAGATATTACACTCAAAGCAGAGAGAATCAACACTATTTCCCCTACCTGCTTTATTCCCTTTCCTACAAAATAGTTCTCTTGCTTTTCTGTATTTTTCATTGTTCCATGTATCACGAAAACTATTCATATTCACATTCCCAAACTCCCTTTTTTTATTTACCCACCAGGCAGAAGCGCAGCATGGGAGTACAATTCCCTTCTCGGTAACTAGAGAGGTAAACCAGAGCCAGAAACACGTCCTATCTTGCTTGGCAGCTTTGTATCCCCGAAGGTCCTCGCGGATAGTAAACCGATCTACTTTTAACTTTCCAGCCAGTTCTCCAATCAAGGGAAGTTCTTTTTCATTGTATCCGTTACGAATGGCCTGGATTTCGATGAAAGGCAAACGACTCCTCATTTTCATTTTTTTTTCCACCAGGATATCGAGATTCTTCAGCACCCGTTCAACCTTTCCTCCAAGTCGATATTTTCCGTAAACTTCCTGGCTTACCCCATCCAGACACACGATAATATGGCTCAACCCGGAGGAAATCATCTTTTCAGCTTTTTCCTCGTTGAAGGCATGAAAATTAGTGCTTATTACCGTCCCTATCCGTTTTTCTGTAGCATACCTTATCATATCAAATATTTGGTTGTTTAATAGGGGCTCACCAGTTATATAGAGGGATATCTTATAGAGGTAGTCACCCAATTCATCGCAGAGTTTTTGGAAAAGTTTCAGGGACATATCTCCGTCTTCAATGGGAAAGTCTGTACCATGCGCAATACATCCCGGACACTTCAAATTACACCTCGAAGTGGGTTCTACTTTCAAGATGAAAGGATATCCTTTGACAACCGGTCTTTTCAAAACAAATTGGGTCAGAATTAGAATTAAATTAACCATCTTCCGCCAGCTATTATATCGCAGGAATGTAACCCAATGCCGGTGAGCTGCACTTAATGGACTCTGACGGTTCAGACCATATCTAAGATGAAATATCTTAGGCAGAAGCCGCCTTGCCTTTAACATTTCCCCATCCCCAGATTAATACTATTTACTTCTGCCTTTGCCGAGTCCAATACCTGATAAACAGCAAGAAGCCTCTTCCCCATCAGGTCCCAATTGTAGATCTCTTTTACAGCATGCAACCCATTTTCAGCCATCCACGCTCTTAGATTGTGATCTTCAACCAATCTCTTCAAACCAGAAAAGACGCTTTCAATGTCCGTCTCATCAACAACAATACCACATTTTTTTTCATCGATAATTTGCCTCAAATCACCTATATCCGATGTCACAATGGGAACTCCGTTGGCCAGAGATTCGAAGAATTTCGTAGGTGTAATATTCTTAAACCAATCCGTCCGTCTGGAGAGCTGAAGGGAAATATCTATCTTATTATAAAGCTTAGGCAAATCTTCTGACGAGAACTTTCCTATAATCTCTATTGCATCCCCGAAGGGAGAAATAAGGCGGTTAAAGTCTTCTTGAAACTCTTTAAATACCTTTCCAGCCAATAACAACTTAACGTTTGGAGTAACCTCTGCTAACTTTCTAAAGGCATCAATCATCTCTTCTATTCCATTATTTTTATAGATGGAACCAATTCTGCCAATTACGACTGTGTTATCAAACTTCTCTTTAATTTTATCCAAAATTAAAGATCGATTGGGATACGATCCAATCTGCTCCAGGGACTGTATGCCATACCTTGTAAATTTTCTAACTTGAAAGAGATTATGAACGAGTAAATAATCGAATCTTTTAGAGAAGAACCGCTCAAACATTTGGAGTAACCATACAAAGAGGTAATATCTCTTATGCCAATTAGTGTAGTATTCCGGTTCACACATATCCAGAATAGCTCTCTTACCCAAGAGTCTTGCAACAAGTAAACCGGGAAAAACGGTATCGAGGTTAAAACAATGGATGATATCGACTTCTTTTTTAAACAGCCTAGGAATGAGTCGCAAATAAAAGATTATGACACTAAATATGTTCAAAGGACCCCGTTGAAAACCTGCACGGCTCCGTATCCTCTCAACCTTGATGCCATCTACATCCTCACTTTCAGGCGATATGCAATCACGATCCCAGGCAATAATAGTTACCTCTTTTCCCGCATCAACCAGAGTTTTTGCCTGATTGTATACCCTTAAATAGCGTCCCTGATGAGGAAGGAAGCTCATGCTGAATAGCATAACAACTTTCTGTATTCCATTTTTTTTCTCACTTTGACATTTTTTCAAAATTTAATCTTCCTTTTTGGTAAGTTCGAGGAGTATTTTGTAACTATATTTTCTTAAGGGGGGGAAGAGTATGTAAATCATTTTATCAATACCATTCAGAATGAGAGATATAAACCTATAGCGTTGTTTTAAAACCTGCCGATCAAATTTCCCAAAGAACCGAAATTTTGGATAGCTTATCTTACATTGATTATTAAATACAGCAGCCAGTGTCTCAACCTCATCTTTTGTCAATGGATGTTCATCGGGAGTACCAAGCTTCGGTATAAACCGGTTTTTCCCAATTATGTGGTTTCTAATAAATATCAATAAAGGATTATTGGCGCTAAGCTCATAAAATATTGCCTTACCGCCTTTTTTCAAAACACGCTTAATATGCATGCCCGCCTCTCTAATGTCGGGTAAATGATGGAGGGTATTTTTCCCCACAACCAAATCAAAACTCTCGTCCTCGTAACCTAAATTATCAAAAGATGCAACTTTCGCCCTTACTTTTCCACTTACCCCATTAAGTCGTGCCCTTTCTATCGTCAACTCAATACTTTTTGGAGACAGGTCAAAACACCAAACTTCTGCTTTCATTTTAGCGAGAAGTACAGGAAAAAAGCCTGTGCCGCAACCGCATTCTAAAATCCTTTTACCGCTCAAGCCTTTATCAAGACCCCACATCTTCAATGTTGACATGTGGTCTGCTGGGTTTATCAACCAATCACCATTTACATTTTCCTCCAGATACTGTCTAGCCTTATGGTCAAAGTAACTTCTTTCTGACTCATAAATAGCTTCTGCGGAAGATGGGACATTTTTTGGTTTGTTATCCATGGAAATTTTCCTTCAGTATAAATTACTAAATTTTTATAAAATAACTTTTTTCACTCAATATACCCCAACCCTCTCAATCGTCTTTCTAGCTCCTTTGTCTCTTCGGTTGTGTACTCATCAGGCACACTGGTAGCGTTTACTTCTCTTACGATATCATTGCTATATGCCACAGGGTTAACCCTTGAGAAACTTTCTTCAAAAATTGGATTCAAAATTTTTCCATCCATATCATCAGGAATGGATACCCCCATACAATAGAGAATTGTTGGGGCTATATCCGTAATGTTTATTCCCTTTGTAATCCTCATACCTTTCTTTAAATCCCTTCCTCGAGATAAAAAGATACCTTTCAAATGATGGTCACCACTTATTACTCTATAGTCCTCTCCGGGTATGGGAGATATAGTTGACTCAAAATGACGGCTTTGTTTTTCAAGTTTTATCCCCGAAATAGGAATATCTTCTTTCCATCGAATGAGGAGCTCAGGGGCTTTATCTACATGATTACCATGATAGATATCTTCTCTCCTGAAAACATCTTCAACAATCCTTTCCCCTGTATTCAAATCCCTCATGTCCCTTAATTCAGTAATAAGTCTCTCTATTAATGCTTCATGTTCTTTCCCTGGATTGACAATTCCATAGAGTTCCCGTCCCCTGATGTTTATTCGTATATTAGGAAATAAAGAATCCGAGTAAGCCTGTGTTTTAGACCAATCTATATTGGCAAAACAAAGACGGGTTTGCACCTTATCCCTTAATGAGGGAAATGTTTTCCACAACCACTCCTTTGCCCATCGTGGAGTTTTACCAATAAGTTGGCGATATAACTTACCCAGCAGCCGCACCGCATTCCCCTGGGATGAGCTTCCATAGGCAAGAAACCCTTTACTCTCAAGCCATTGGTTTATCTGGTTCGTGGCGGGATGCTTTTGTCCAAAACCATGATCGGACATAATCATTAGGATTGTATCATCATCAAGAGATGCCATAAGTTCTCCCAAAAATCCATCGATCATCTGATAAGTATTAAAGATAGTGTCTCCATATAACCTTGACTCAGCGCTATTGAAATGAGGATGGGTTCTATCCATATACTTCCAGAAGCAATGTTGAACAGCATCGAGGCTTCTCAGCACAACCATAAAGAAGTCCCAGGGATGGTTTGACATAAGATAACGGCTTATAATCATCTTCTGATTCAGTTCAGATTTAATCATTTCCGTAGCCTCTTTTATCCTTCCTCCAACGAGAGCGCCAGTAAGACCTGGCTCAAGGATATACTCGCCACATTCCTTACAAATGACATTATAGAGGTCTTGGGGATACGTAAACCCTTCACTTTTTATGCTGGGAGCGTCAAGTCCCGCTATAAGAAAACCATTCACTTCTTCAGCAGGATACGTCATAGGTACGTTTATTACTCCCACTTTTTTCCCATGCTTACTTAATATTTTCCACAGACTGTCTCCGTCCCTTGTTTTTGCATTGATAAAGCGCAGATTATAGGTCGAGGGTATATACTCGTAGAATTCAAAAATACCGTGTTTTCCCGGGTTTTTCCCTGTCATAAAAGATGTCCAGGCTGCGGCGCTCCTTTGATTGGGCACTGAATCCATCTCACCGATTGCACCTTCAGAAATAAATTTGGAAAATGCCGGTAATTTCCCCTCTTGCGCCCATGGTAATATAAGATCAAACGTAGCGCCATCCAAACCTAAGACAAAGACCTTTTTATTACTCATCATTCCACTTTCTTATCGTTAGAATTTGCGCCCTTCTTTGCTATCACAAGAAGTTCGTATTCCATTCCCAAAAATCTTTCAAGATAGGATAAGCATTTCACCAAGCCTTTTTCAAAAAATGATCCCCTTGCTTTAATAATAGGTATAGTCTTCCTTTCCGTTGAAACTATCTTAAACCCTCCGCCACTCAAAAGGGTCTCAATGGCAACTGAATTATAATAATAAAGGTGATACTGATGATATAATTTCGTAATAGGGTAAGTGAAAATTCTCCCTGTCATAATATAAAGATATTTCGCTAGCACCCTCAAGAGCGAGGATTCATTGGGGATATCCAACATAATGATACCATCGTTTTTCAGTATTCTGTGTATCTCTTTAAACTGTACCAATGGATCTGAAAAATGTTCTAAAGAATCCCAGAGTGTTATCACGTCAAAACTTTCTGATGGGAAAGAGACTTCTTCTAACCTACCATTACTGTATACTTCAAGATCAAATTTCTCCCTGGCATACCTTGCCGCATAAGCTGAAATATCTACACCACAGGTATCCCAACCATCCATTTTTGCCATGGAGAGAAAGATACCCAATCCACATCCTACATCTAGGAGTCTGCCCTTTTCTCTTTTAAAGGAATTTAGTTTCTTGAGTCCTGCAGAGAAAGATTCTATATTCTCAGTAACTTTCCCTCTTTCTGGATTTGTGATGAGGTTGTTAAAGTAATATTCCTCACGCTCCAAATAATAATCTGACGAATATAGATTTTTTAAGGAAGTTTCAGCAGGAATTTGTGAAAGGAATACAAGATTACAATTTTTGCATTGAAGGACATCAAATTGTTTTAAAGAAAATTTCTTGTAAACAGTATTTGAACTACAGAGATGGCAAAGCATGATAAATGTTCAACAAGTGAATTTCCTTAGCATTAAATTAAATCCATACCAGTCTTTTTGTTAAGTATCTGAAGATACTCTTAACATGGCTTACTATTCTTGGATGAAACATGCCTTTCCCTTCTCTTTCCAAGAAATGAACTATGGTAGCGTGAGGTACGTACATCACCTTAAACCCTAATTTTTTTGCTCTGAGGCAGATATCCACGTCCTCATAAAGATAAAAGAACCTCTCGTCAAAAAGTCCTATTGTATTCAGACTTTCCCTACGTATTATTAAACTGGCGCCATACATCCAGTCTACCTCCCGTATAGCAGCATGGTCCCAATCTTCCATTGTGTATTCCTTTACGAACTTGCTATTATGAAACCAATCCCTGAGAAAAGTTCCTTCGATTAAAATATTAAGAAGAGATGGAAATGGTCTGCAAGATAGCTGCAGTTTCCCATCGCCGTAAACCAGTTTAGGGCCGCCGATTGCAACTTCTGGGTAAGCATCCATTACTTCAACCAACGTTTTTACAGCACCGGGTAATACCTTGGTATCAACATCCAGCAAGAGGATGTATCTTCCTTTCGCAATCTTCAATATCTTATTCCTTGCTGGTGCAACTCCTTCATTTCTTGCATTCTTGAGTAATTTAACATGAGGATATTCCTTCTCAACCATCTCTACGGTACCATCACCGGACTGATTATCCAGCACAATTATTTCATGGCTCATTCCGTCAATATGGACATTTATGGAATCTAATAACTGCCTTAGGAGCCCTTTGGCTTTCCACGTAATTATACCTAGAGTAACATCTGCAGACAATTTTTTTCCCTCTATTCTCAAACTTAAAACAAAATGATATTAAAAGCAACTGTTAATTCAACAAAAAATTTTGTTACGTATTTTAACTATCATATCCCTGTAATTCTCATTTTGAAAGCAAACCATGTACGAGACGATGATACATATACGCAACAATTCTCAAAGATAACCCCAGAAGAGGTAATCTTATCATGAATTTTGATAATCTAACAGCTAAGTTTCGGTCAAAATCATCCTGGATGTGATAGAGGTATTCTTGTACACCTAAATCACCCCAGCGTTCCCTAACGTATGGCAGATTATCAATAACTTTTGTAACACTATGCCTTTTTGCAATCTCTTCGCGAGTAAGTACTTCTCCACACATCCAGTCATGTAAATCTGCAAAAGATTTACCTGTTCTCTTTTTACTTAATTCTTCGTGAATTTTGTTATGCGGCATTTATAACTCCTGAGTATTGTTTTATAAAAATTCGAAAATCTCTTTTAAGACTTTTCCTTCTATATCGTGTGGAATATCTGTTTCCAATAAATAAAGTACGGTTGGAGCAATATCCTCAATCTTTGCTCCTTGTATATTAAATCCTTTCTTGATATTTTTCCCATGTACTATGAATATTCCGTTACTCCTATGGGTACCAGAATTTCCTGATACAGTCATATTCTTTAAAGGCAAGTTCTCTGGAAAAATTTCTGGATTTTCCGATCCTCTAAATTCAAATGTGCAGTATGCATAATCCCGAGGAACTACAATAAGGTCGGGGGCAAGCGAACTATATTCTCCTTTATAAAGTTGTTCCCGTCGATAGACTTCCTCCACAATATATTCACCACTTTCCGGATCTTTAAGGCCTTTGATGTGTTCAATTATCGTTTCGCATAAATCCTCATATTCTGCACCGGGTTCAACGTTTCCCTGAGGGTAACGTCCTTTAAGATTAATTTGTATGTTACCATAACCACAAGGTTCCCAGGAAAATGCTTTCGTATTAGCCCAATCTATATCAGAAAATAGCAAGAATTGAGCAGCAAGATTGTTTCGTATGAACATTAAGTATGGTCGAAGCCATTTTATTATCGTATTTCTAACAAAATAAGGAGTTTTTTCAGTTATGAAAAAACCTCCTTTTTGAATCATTTTCGTAAGAATCGAGTAGGGTTTTGTATCTTTTTTGTTTCCTTTATATTTCAGAATGCCGATGTTACATAACAATCGATTTAGGCTAAAAAAACGTTTAATTTCACCTCCACCATGATCAGAAATAACCATAATAATTCCATCATCTCCTGCAATTCTAATGAATTCACCAATGGCCTCATCAATTTTCTGATAAGCATATAATATTACATCTTCGATTTTTTTCTCCCCATTATGATATGATCGATTTTTCCAAAACAAATGTTGGGCCTGATCGGCAGACATATAATCAATTGCAAAAAGGTCTACAGGATATTTTTTCAGGAGATATTTAGAAATTAAAGTCCTACTTTTTACTTCAGCATCAATATCTTCTAGTTTATATTTACCTTTAATTCTTCGTATTGCCCAAAGAGGAATTTCTCCTACCACTTTTTTAATCTCCCGAAATATTTTACTAGGATAGGCAATCTTCTTATTTATTATTCGAGCATCATATCCCGAGATAACAAAGCCTTCTATCTTTTCAGGAGGATAAGTAAAAGGAATGTTGATTATGCCAACCCTCTTTCCACGATCACTAAGAATCTTCCAAATGGTCTTAGATTTGAGAAATCCTCCATTTGTTGGATATAATTTGTAGTTATATTTATCTAACTCGGCAAAATCGAAAATACCATGTTTACCAGGATTCTTTCCTGTCATGATAGTAGACCAAGCCATTGGTGTTATGGGGTGAACAGTAGATTGGAGTGTTCCATGCACACCTTCTTTAATTAACTTGGCAATATTCGGAAGACTTCCCTCTTTGACCCAAGGAATGATTAGATCAAATGTTCCACCATCTATACCTATCATAAAGACTTTAGGAGTATTATTATCCATATTTACACAACCGCATCTTTTGATTATCGTGTTGAATTTTTGCTTTTAGGATATGGAATAACCCATGTTGGAGAGAAATATCTTATTTTTGTCTCCACTTTTTCCTCAGCAATATGAGTGAGCACGTAGCAAACACCTACGGAGAACCAGAAAAACTCGCTATCTACTATAGGATAGAAGGCCATAAGAAAGAGAAAGGATAAAAAGGATGATAAAACACCTAACACCAATTTTTTTTTCTCCGGATCATGGGCAGAGGTAAAGGTATTAATAATGCGCACCATGAAAAAATACAGAATAAACGAGTAAGATATGAAGCCTAATAAACCATTTTCAGATAGCAGCATCAGATACCCACAAACAGAGAGATCCTTAGTTCTCAAACAAACAGGCGCAACTCTAGAGTAACGATATTTAACATTAGGAGTGTTTCCCAAACCAATACCTAGAATGGGATGTGCTCGGAACATAGCCAAACTAAGCCTTGCTTCATCTCCCCTCAAAGATGTTGATATATGACCTGTTTTTCCCAATAAACGTTCTAAAATAGGCGTGTTAGAAGTAAACGCAATGCCTAAAAAAAGCGTTCCCAGTAAGAAAAACAACCCTATTATTAAGAGTCCCTTTCTTCTTATCGGTACAAATAATAAGAATATACCAAAAGAAATTAAAAGACCTATCCATCCAGCTCTTGATGCAGCACCAAACACGTTAATAATTAAAGAAACAAGAATAAGAATAAAAAGGACACGTCTTAACCAAGACATATTGATATACTTGCTAAAAATGACTCCTAACGCAAAGCATATTCCTATTATCATAATATATGCATGCCAATCTGGATCTAAAGCAAACCCTTGGATTCGAAATTTTCCTTTTTCTTGAAATAATCCTCCTTCTGTTCTCACGGTTTCTTGGTAAACGTCTTCAATCTTAAGGACGGGTTCATTAGAGATAAGTTCGTATATACCAACGCTACTTTCTATGGCAGTTCCCAGTAAAAATGCTACAATTACAAATTGAAACAGTTTTTTTTCTTGAATGATATTCATCATGAGGAAATAAAAACCGATTACGGTTGCTCTTCTAATGAGTGCTGGAATGGCCAGATTAGGATCTGTAGCGTTAAAGATAGAAAGAATTGATGCTAATAAATACAATATAATGGCAACATTTAATGCACCTTTAAAAGGGGAAATAAAAAGGCGTGAAGTTTTCGTAAAGAGGATTTTCGCAATCCATACAATAAAAGTTAATATCAAAAATATCTTAAAGAATGTAATTTCCCATGGTAATCCAATCCAGCCGAAAGAAGCGCCTCTTTTCATCGGCATGAAAAATATTGCAAGGTAAAGACTGACAGCTTCCAGGGAATGAGTCGGTACTTTCTTACGCATTGTGCTATAGTGGACTAACCAATTCATCATTACATTGGCTCCACAAAAATAGGATCTTCTGTGAGATTAAACTCTACTTTGCCTTTTTTAACTGTTTTTTCTTTTACACTGGGGTTTTGACGTCCGAGTTCTACCACTATATTTGTTACTTTTACCGTTTTGAAAGAGGCACCTGCCGTAAAGGTTATGCTCACATTTTTATTACTCCAGAAGATATAAATAGGCGCTCCTGCAGATAAGAATTCAAATCCATATAAGTCTGTTCCGAGAGATAGCTGTTTGACAAACACAGCGTTTTTAAGCTTCTCTACTGTAAGTTTATATGTAAAATACGCTGGATAAGGTTGGTAATTATTATCCAATAAGCCCGCTATTGCCCAATTGTAAGCAAGAGGATTAATGTTAGCGAGCAATTTCGCGCTCAAATTCCCGGCACTTGAAATATCCATCATAAATCCAAAGTTAATTCTTTCCAATCCCATTACTAAGGCAGCAACCGTCTTTTTAACTATCAGCCTGGATTGTTCAGCTCTGTACCAGGCGTTAACCTCTTTATACATTACATTTTTCCTGTCAGCCAGAATTTTTACAACTTCCTGGGCTTCCATTTTAAAGGGGTGTGGATGGGGTTTGACAGGGCCAAAAGTAAGAGTTGGTGTCGCACAAGCATCGCCAATATAAATAGGTTTCTCGTACCCATTTCGTTTCATTTCTTGCCTTATCCATTCAACAGCTGTATAGATAGCTGGATAATCCTCAAGGGAGTGAAATTCAACCTTATCAAAGTAATCTTTTTCTTTGAGGAGTTTTTGGTTAGTACGAATATATTTATACCAGTTTTTCTTGTTAAACAGCTTTGGGTTCATCATTTCTATCCTTTTCTCATAAGGCTTATTAGGCTGAACAACGTCACCCAACCAAAACCCCGTGAGAATTATATTTACGTGCGAATTAGCCTTTTTTGCAGCCATATATGCAACTTTGAGCTGTCTGATATATTCATCAACAGTACCTAACCAATGATAACTACCCTGAGCTTCGGTTTCTATCTCGTAATTGAGAATAGGATATTTCAAATTCGGCATGTCATTATTTCCGTCTCCATCATACCTTTCAATTACATTACTGATAAAATCAGCGTAGTCTTTCCAATGTTTTTCTTTTGGCAGTAAGGCTGGATTTCTAAGCTGGAAAGTGTTAGCATCCTGAGTATCATTCTTTGTAGGAGATCTATTCGCCCATTTAGAAAAAGATTCCAGGACTATTTCCATGTCTGTAAAACCCTCAGCCTGGAAAATAGTAATTATCCTGTCAATTTTATCCCATTTATATTTATGGGCTTGACCTAACTTGGGAGGTGCTGGTTCAACATCTCCCCAGCGTAGCTGTTGAATTTTTACTGAGCGAATACCTGAACTACTAAACAATTTAGCCAGCTTTGACCAGTCACATTTTTCCCACGCTGGATTTGCATATCCAACACCAAAAGTAATAGCATTGACAGGCTTTTGGTATGTTACCAATATCAAAAAAATCAAACATAACCAAGAGGTTATTCTTTTGTATTCAGCCATGTTTCATATTCTCCTGAGAATTACTCTCCTAAAAACTTCAAAAATATAAGACATACTTTCTATTTTTAAACATCTTGAAACAAACATAAAAGAAGCACTTCCGATTATAACTAGTAATGCAAGTTCTAAAACTTGATAAAGATATGAAAATTCTACTAAATCTGTCTTTATGATCAATCCTTTAATTTTCAAGACAATCAGCATCATGCAAAATGTAGCAATAGATACTTTGATAATATGTAAAATAATTCCATTAAAACCATAAAACCTTGAATCTTTTACAAGAAAAATCAGAAAAAGGGCGAGTTGAGCAATGAAGACTAGGGAAGTTGCTAGCGGAAGCCCAATATAACCAAGATATTTCATTAATATACTATCAAAGGCGATACTAATTACCAAAAAAAATAATGAAGAACGGACCAAGTATTTCACCTTTCCCATTGACATTAGTATTCCTGCAACAAATACCCAGAAGCAATGTGCCATAACGCCTATTAAATAGTAATTGAATGCTATAACAGTATTTTCAAGTGCGGTATTATCGAATTTGCCTCTGTGTAAAAGCAATTGGATAACGGAATCTCCGAGGAGGAGCAATAATCCACAAATAGGGATTATAACAAATGAAAGATGTTTAAAGAACCGATTAAATAAAACAGAAAAAGAACCATAATCCTTCTCGGCAAGGTTTTTTGATACTGTTGGAAGTACAGAAGTAAGCATCGCTGGAGTAATTATTGAAGGTATTACCATAGAAATATTAAATGCATATGATAGTGTGGATGAATATCCTTCTCCTAGATGTGTGGCGAAAATCTTATCAACGACAACCACTATTTGCAAGATAATGTTGGAGCAAATTACAGGAAAGAGTCTTTCACTAACGATCTTTTCATCCTTTTGCCATCTATCAAGAGTTAATGAAAAGTGTAAACCTGAACGCTTTAAAAATAGGTAAGACACAATAACAGATATGAGCGTACCAATGGTGGTTCCAACAGCTAAACCATATACATTTATGTATTTAACTAAAAAGAGTATTCCGAATAATAAACCTAAAACACTGAATACAGAAGATATTGAAGGAATCCAAAACCTATTTTCAGATATGAAAATAGACTCGCATATAGAAAATGCAACAAAAAAAAAGATAACCGGTGAAAGAATCCATACAAGATTGACTGCAAGTGTTCTAGATTCATTAACAAATCCAAAACCAGTAATCTTTACCCAGTATGGCGAAGATATTGCATAAACAAACATGCCGAGAATAGAAAAGAATAACATCTTAGTAGCAAAAGCATTTTTCATTCTAACCGTTTTGGCTTCACTAGTATTAATTTTATAATTTATATAAACAGGAACAAAGGTTACGTTAATAGACTTTCTTATCCTCTCTCCAATTCTGAATATCAGATTGTAAAGTAATAAAAAGATATCTGCTGTGGCGGTTGCTCCAAAGATATATGCAATAAAAATTGTGTTCACCATGGTAATGCAAATTCTCAAAAGCTCAACAAATATTAATAAAGAGGCACGTCGTAACATTTTTTAAATCTATGAAAAGTATTCAAATTTCCAGATTATCCTGTGTTTTTGCGAAACAACACCGTTATGTATGCATTGTTGGTGAGTCAACTCAATAGCCATAAAATATTATGCAATCATCTCTTCTAGATTTTCCTCCGTTTTTTAAATAAATGATAAAATTTATTTTTCACCAAGAGCATACACCTGTGAAATTTAGTTGGGGGGAAAATAAAGTATCGATATAAACTAAACCAAAATTTGTAAATCAATAAATATAACCTCGCAAAAGGAAGTTTAATAATCATTTTTACTAGAGCGGAGGGCAGTGCAAGCCAAACTAGAAATGCAAACAGTCTATGCAAATTTTCAGTCATTAATTTTTGTTTTGGGTCTCTAACTACGGGAGGATGGTAACCATAAGGGTTTTTCATAGTATCAAAACCCTCAAAGTGTTGATTGAGTAATCCTTCTTCCTTTGCAATATTATATAGCTCAGTTCTATGATATGGTTGAATAATAAAGCACATGGCATAATCCACTTTGCATCTTTTATTTAATTCCAATGTTTCAAAATCGGTTTCAATTGAACCTTTTGGTATACCAATCAAATTAAAGGTTTGGACTTTTATGCCTTCTTCTTTTATTAATTCTATAGCATTAATTATATGGTCTTTTGTCATATTACGCTTTAATATTGTATTCCGGAGATAATCATTTCCAGCTTCGAGTCCCATCGTAACAAGAAAACATCCAGCTTCTTTTAAAAGCTTTACGTTTTCTGAATTTACAAGATTGGCCCGTACGTTACAGTTAAAGGGTAATCCTATTTTCGATTTATACTTTTTTGTAAAATCCTCAAGCCAATCCGGATAGATGACAAAAATATCATCCCAAAAAACAAAATACGTTGCAGGATATCGAGACTTCAATTCTAAAAGCTCTTCTATAACATTATCAACACTCCTTCGACGTATGGTGGAATTTCCTTTTCCACTATCGCTATACAATTGACGGAATGCTTTATTAAAACAATAAGTACAACTATATGGGCAACCTCTTGTGGTCATAACACCTGTGGGAGATAACCCTGATCTTGGCTGGTAGAGGGAGAAAAGATTTCTATCAGGAAAAGGAAGGTCATCTAAGTTATTAACGACGGGCCTTAATGGGTTTTTATGAATGATACTATCCTCTTTAATCCACAAGTTTTCTACAGAAAAATACGGTTCATCACGTTCTAGTTTTTTAGCTAGGTCAAGAAGGGCATAATCTCCTTCACCAATACAAATGGCATCTACTCCCTCCACAGCTATCATCTCAGGAAAATATGTGGGATGCGGCCCCCCAAATATTGAAAACACATGAAATTCATCTTTGACTAGTTTATTAAACTGAAGATAGAATTTCGCAAGGTAAGTAGGAACACTATACCCTATGAGAGTCTTCCTCCCGTCTCTTAGTTTTTTTCTTACCTCATTAATATCAGCCTTGATTATTTCAACTTCAAAACCTTCCCTTTTAAGGACACTAGATATAATCATGAGTCCTAACCATTGTAAATGAATTCCGGTTAAAGGTTCTATAGGAAATAACACCCTTAGCGATCTACCAGAAGAATGATTTTTATTTTCGTTTACCAACTTTTCTATCATATATTAACTAACCCTTCGGATATCAAATTCGGCTGTACTATTTGCATTAAGAGGTTTTTTTCCCGTAGAAAAGGTATTCAAATGCAATGGGGTCAAAAAGAAATGGTAAATTGAAAGAAAGAAAATCCCAAATTTTAGAGAAAGGAAAAATTATAAAGGATGGATAGTGGCTGGCTACTTTTCTCGTAACGTTATAAAAACCCGCATTAATCATAGAAGATATGATAAATTTACTTGGATATATTTTTTCATATGGACTGGATTTGAAAATCCTCTGGTCTGATCCAGCCATACACTTTCTCATAACTTTTCGTATAACTTTCTTTATCAAGGTTGGAAATATCTTTCCTGGCAATTTGATTGGAGTATAGGGATTTATTTCCAATATAAATACACTACCTCCCGGCTTTAACACACGCATTATTTCAGATAATGCTTCGTGAAGCAGATCAATATGATGGAGTACCAGAAAACAGAAAACAGCATCAAATGATTGTTTATCAAAAGGCAGCGATTTTATATCTGAGGAAACACATTCAACCTTATTTCTTGACTTTACCTCAATTAAGGTATCTATAACTATATCGCAATTGACTACCTTTGTACCAGCAGAACTTAATCTATCAATTAAATCATCGTCTATTCCAACACCAACATTCAAGACTTGGCTTCCAGCAAAAGCATCCTTAAGTTCAGTGATTTTAGCGAATATTCTCTCATTTCGATTATACAAATTGTTTTTGGTAATCACCCATTTTGACGCTTTATTTGTTCCAAGCTTATCTCTCAATGACTGATTATCCTGATGCAATATCTTTTCCCATACAAACCGATCGATCTTTTCATTTAAACCATCCTTCTGAGCGGTTTCCTTATGAACAATTTTAAAGGTCTCCAGGTTCTCATCAAGAATGCTATTTTCGATATCTTTCTTTTTTCTGATCCATTGCTCAGTATCTGGATTATCTTGAGCAGCTAAGAGTTCACTTGAGAGCAAACACGGGATACCAGTCTGTATAGGATAAGTATTGCTACAATTCTCACACAGGATGTTACCTGACCAAACCTCATTCTCCTGGAATGTGGCTTTCTGTAATTTTAGTTGATGACTCTTGCAAAGAGGACAAACAAGTATATCAAATAATTGAGGAAGCATCTCCAATCCTAACTGTTATAAAATTGATAATATATAATTCTTGATAAGCATAAAATACTCATAGAGTTGAATTGTGTATTTCTTTATCCAAGCATAAGTTATTGGCGCTTCTCTATAACGACGTTATTTTCTTTAGTTGTTTTCTCACAAAAAGCCCAGGGCTTTATACTATTGAAGAATTCGTGCAAGTCATACATCTTAATAAAGAACCAACGGATAAATTTATCTCCTTTTGATGAAGGAAAAACTATCTTGACAAATGCAGTAAACGCAAGAAGAAATAATTGCTTCTTATCATGAGTGCATCTGTAAGTGCTATAAAGACGACGTGGGTCCAAAAAGAACTTATAAAGTGTTTTAAATTGAAGATTTTTTATCTCCTGCACTGGCATCTCACTCAACTGCACAGGACTAATCTTAAAACCTACAAAATCCAGCTTTTCATGATCCATATTGATGTTCATTTCAGCGGCTATATCTGCTATCTCTGTACCCTCGAAGGGATTGACTACAAACATATGAATCCTGTGGAACCTTGAGGAGAGGGCATATTCGGCTGTGGCATGTATCTCTTCTTTAGTTTCTGATGGAAAGCCCATCATAAAAAATCCTTTTGTAAATATTCCCATCTCCACCGTGTCTGCAATAACCTGCTTCAGTTTAGGTAAATTGATATTCTTTTTAATAAGCTTTTGCAACCGTGGCGAGGCAGTCTCGACAGCGTAAGTAATTTCAAATGTTCCAGCTGCCTTAAGTTTTTGTAAGGTAGTCTTATCCAGAATATCACCACGGAGTCCATTAGGAAAACAGATATCGAGGTCATATCCCTTTCCCACGATCATATCACAGATCTTGTGTACCCTTGGCTTGTTTACATTAAATATATCGTCAATTATCTTCAACTCCCTGATTTCATACTGATTATACAGTATATCAATCTCCTCCAGGACATTTTCTGGACTCCGCAAGCGTGTCGTTTTACCAAATATGTTGTGGCAATAAGCACACTTAAAAGGACATCCTCTCGATGTAAAAACCGCCATATGCTTTGATATATGGAAGTTCCAGCCTGGAAGCTTAAAGTAACTTTCCATATCTATCAGATCCCATGCAGGGAAAGGAATGCTATCGAGATCTTGAATAGGACTCCTTGCCGGCGTAAATACAACCGCGCCATCTCGTACATAACCGATTCCTGAAATCTCAGGGAAACGATTACCTTTCTCCACCTCTGCAATAAGCTCGCACATGGTCTCTTCTCCCTCGCCAATAACCACAAAATCAACATTCGAATCATCTAAGATTCTTTTCGACGAACCCGCAGTATAAGGTCCTCCAATAATTATCTTACACGAGGGATGATTCTCCTTGATTCTTCGAAGCAATCTATGCACTGCTGCCGCTTCAACAGTAAGAGACCTTATTCCAACCACGTCCGGAGAAAATTTTTTGATTTCTTTAAGCGCATCATCATCTGACATGAAGTGAACCTTCATATCAAGGAGCTTAATTTCGTGATTGAATCGTTTCCGCAGGGACGAAGCAATGTACATTAAACCAAGTGGTTGTACCACAAAATGCGTGCAGTTATTTTTATCCAATGGGGTAAGTAATAAAATTTTCATATCATGTCTCGTTAATTGAAGACCTCAGGAAAAAAATCCTTTATCTTAAGACCGTACCCAACCGGAATCGTATATTCTTGACAATCCTAAGAGCTCTGGGATACTTTGAAATTGTATACATAGTCCTAAAGATGTACCTAAAGTATAAATAAATAAAAACTTTTAACAGTGTCTCCGAAAATTTCTTCTCCCTATGTTTTACAAAGAATTTTATAATACACGCTGGTACTCTGGGACTTATCTCTACCAAATTGTTTAAATAAGTCCTCTTTGCAAAGGTTGTTTTAAGCAGGTATCCATCTTTCCCTTCAGATAATAAACCCTGTTCTTTTGCCATTTTATATATTTCAGAATTTGGGAAGAAGGTCATGGAGAAACAACTAACCAAGAAAGGTTTTTTTACCTTTGTTAAGGTATCCAGTACCTCTAATTCATCTTCATCAGTAGAAAAGGGGTCGTCAAGAATCACATCATATCTTCCAACCACCCGAAATTTATTTAAGACAATTGAAGCTCTTATAATCTCTTCACGGGAGCTGGTAGTTCTTTTGTATATCTCCCTGTTAACCCTATCACTATTCTGGATCCCAATATGAAAATATTCCAAACCTGCATCCTTGAGGAGGGAAATATTTTCCTCTGTAACCTCTCTTGGCGAGCCTTTACAGACAAAAGGAAGGCATATCTTTTTTTTATATTCCTTGCAAAAGTCTTCCAGCCAGCCATCCTTTTTTCTTACGAGAAATACATCATCTTGAAAGTTGAAGATTTTAACAAATTCAAACTCATTCTTAATAAATTCCAGTTCCTCAATGACATTTTCGGCACTCCTTCCTCTGACTATCTTACCTTTTCCAGCATACATTTTTTTGAAGCTTGAATTACAACAATAGGTACAGTGATAAGGACATCCCCTTGTAGTCATGACATCATAAATCTGCCCCTTGCGAGGAACGCATAATTGATAAATATGCTTATTTAATAATTGCATCTTATTCTCATACAAGACATAATTATTTTCCCAATCAAAACGGGGAAACTCCAGGGAATCCAGGTCTTGAGTTAATGGCTTAATCTCATTACGTAAGATTCCATCTTTTGTTTTTACCCAAAGGCTTCCAATATTTTCAATAGATTCCTTCTTATCAATACGTTGGACAAGTTCTAGCATAGCACCTTCACCCTCTCCTCTGCATACGATATCGGCATGTTCTATACATTCATCTGGAAGGAGTGTAGGGTGAATACCACCCCAAACTGACAGTATTTCAGGAAATATCTCTTTAATTCTTTTAGAAAGCTTAACGGCATTGTAGTAATGAATGGTCATGAGACTCATTCCTATAAGACTCGGGTTTTTTGAGGAGATTAGGTTTATAATTTCAGAGATTTCTTGCTCATCAATCATCCGATTTTCTTCCATTCCAAACTCTTTTTCCTTTGGATTCAGAGGCACAAAGGCAGTTGTAACTTGATATCCGTGCTTTTTGAGATAGGTAGCTATATGTAATAACCCCAGTGGATTTATTTCTTCAAGAAGTGTAATTAATAAGATATTCACAAAAATTTCCTTCTGTTTGTAAATGCAGCAAAATATTTCCCTATCATGTAATCCTATGATAGGAGACCAGCGTATGACACATTCATTCCTGCATCCCTGGTTTGTGGGAATAAACCCATTACCAAGTGATTACATCCCGTTATGAAAAGAAGAGAATCTTTCCCTATTTAAAACAACCCCTAAAATTTTTCCTTCTGCGTTTAATATCTTTGCCTTAGTAATGAGTACTTCACTCTTTTCTGTCTTATCAGCCAGGATAACAAAAACGACTTGATCTACTAATGGGCACAAGAGTAAGGGGTCTGCATAGGAATTAACGGCAGTACAATCTATTATCACGAAATCATAGTTTTTTTTTGCGTAGTCAAGGGTTTCAGCTATCTTCGGTGATGTCAATACCTCAAAGGGCTCGTGATCGATATTACCAGTAGGAATAAGGCAGATATTATATTCTTTTACCGGGAAAATAATACTTTTTATGGACATACCATCGCAAATTATCTGCGTTAAACCAGGCAACTCCCTTACATTAAAAATTTCTCCAATGGTAGGGTTTCTAAGGTTTGCATCTATAAGAAGTACCTTCTTCCCTGTTTTGGCAATATTTATAGCCAAATTAACTGCAACGGTAGTTTTTCCTTCCCTGAGAGAAGCGCTGGTAATCAGATAAATCTTATCGTCTTTGTTTTCAAGAGCATTCCAACAGATATTGTCTACCAGATTCCCAAAAGAGGAATTTGATAAAGAGTTCCACCTGGCTAAATATCTAGACTTGATATCAACCTTTCTGCTTTTTATCATTATGATTTATTTTTCTTATACTCATTAAATTAAGGTCTCCTTATCCACTTCAGATGAAAACGGCAATGCTTTTCTATCATTTATATTTATCCTTTATTAACAATTGACTTCTTTACATTAAAACTTACCTAAGAATAAGTATTTTTAACCTTAAAGATATTCGTTATAATTCTCTTGTACCCATTTGGTTTTTCTTTTTTTAAATTACGTATCATACCAATGACAGGCAACTCCAGATTAAATTCGACCTCCCTTTTGTTACTAAATGTGTCTGTCCAGTATTCAATAAGAAAACAAGCGAAGATTGCTACAACAAAACTCAGGGGGAGTCCTAGATATATTGTATTTATATCCCACCATGGCCAGCTTACAGGCATAATATCAGGAAGATCCGCCCTGCTAATAATACTTAATCCAAATTCATTCACCTCATTAGCCTTTAAGATGAGAAGCTTTTCAAATTTGTCCTTAACAGTACTGTAGAGATTGGTATAAACATCTGCTAGTATCTCAAGCCTTTTAAGTTCTGCCTCTTTTTGTGGTATAAGCGCCAATTCTTTTTTGATCTCAGAGATAGTAATATTTAGAGACTCTTTCTTAGCCATATAATAAATTTTTTGTGATTCTAAGTCTATAAGCGCCTGCCGTAAATTTTGGTGGACAGGATTGATACCTTCCGTATTACTATGTATGATATTTTTCAACTCCTTTGCTAATTTGCTTTTTGTCTCATTGATTTGAGCCTGTTGTTTCAGTATATCTATATGTTTTTCAGTCTTTTCCAGTAACATGGAGTTAAGGTTAATCTCCAAGTCTTTAAGACGTGACTTTAGCTCAACTACAACAGTGTTATTACCAGTTAAGTTGGAATCAATTATCTTCTTATTCTCTTTTTGTAGATCGGCTCTAATCTTATTTGCTTTCTTTACTGCACCATATAACTCTGCTTCATTTTCAGCCGCCTTTGTCTCGAACCTGTCAAGGTTATTAATTAGAATCTTCTTTTGGTCATCTAAGGAAACAATATTATTCTTTTCTCCAAACCTTCTTAAGTCTTCCTGACTCCTAAGGTACTTTTCTTCCACTTCACGAAACTGATTAACCGTAAATCCATAACCTACAAGGGCCTGTTTTTGACTTATTGCAAGAGTTCGATCCACCAGAAGCTCTGCCATTGTATTTGCAATATTGGAAATTAAACGAGGTTCAGGTCCCCAGATTGAAAGATAGATAACGTTGGCATCGCTTGCAGGTTCAACATCCAGCCAATCATCTAAGAATTCCTGCTGGGCAGAATAAAAATAATTTTCTTCTGGCTCAGGACTTATTAGGCCAACGTAAACTAAGAGGAGTTTTGAGTAAGTATATGGAGATTTAATAACATCAAATGCTTTATGAATATAATACCAAACGATATCGCGGCATGATTCAGGCTCATATTCTCTCTTATAATAAAGCTTATCGAGTTGGAAAGAGGATACTACATCCCTTGCCATTTCCTCCCCAGTAAGTATCTGAACTAAATTGCTAGCTAAACTAACTTTGGCGTCACGTTCTCCTGATTTCGCTAAATCAGGGAAGAGAGTAATTTCTTGTTTGGGATTAGTATGAATGAAAATTCTCGTTGTCGCCTTATAAGACTGTGGTGCTAGCCATGTTCCACCAATAATTCCAAAGTAAGTAATTATAAAGATCGCAAGTATAAACCACTTACGTTTAAGAATTACATATAAAAAATTTGTTATTTTCTCTTGATTTGATGCTGGATAATCCATTTTTGAATTAACTCAAAACAGCTTTAGTCTCAATATGATATGTAGAATTTAGGCAGATACTTTCATGAAGTAGGATAAAAGGTGCTATCTTAGGAGGTGGATTAAAATCCTTACCTCCTTTATAGTTTGATGTATTTTAACAACTCATATAAAGAGAAAACCACTATTAAGAACCAAAAAGCACAACCAATTATATAAAAAATGGCCCTTTTAGATATTCTCAAATGATCCTCGCCAAATTAAAAGTATTATAGTATTACTCTGTAAAAACTTCTTTTTTTTGTAAGTTTTTTTAATACCCCCCCCTGTGTCCCCCCTTGCGAAGGGGGGACACAGGGGGGGGTATTTGGTTGCGGCTACGCCGCGCTAGGAATCGGCAAATAGATATTCGACGCTATAATCTCGGAATATTAGCATTTATTTATTCTTCAATTGCTCCGCTTTTTCTTTAATAGCATTAAGGACGTTAATTACCTCTTCTTTCGTTAACAAACCATCACCGTTGGTATCTGCCTTAGTGAATATCATTTCACCCCTCTTTTTTGCTTGTTCCATATGAAAAGCCATAAACTCGTCTTTGCTTATCATTTCGTCTTTGTTAATGTCCATTTTTTTAAAAGGGCCGTTAGGTTTCTCCTGTGCCCAAACCTGGCAAAGCAAAGATGAAAAAGCGATAAACATAAATACAATAAATAACTTCTTTATCATAACCATAACATCTCCTTAGTCAAAAAGTTATAATGAAATATTTACATCTTTTTACGGTGGCGTAATAGGAATAGTTATCTGGTTTTTTTCCCTTCCCGATGTGTTTAACGTATCTTCTACCATCGGTGCAATAGCTAGCCCATATTCAAGAGTAACAAAAGGTGTTATAATACTTTGAATGCGCCTAAAAAAACGTTCAGCGCTAGCAAAGGTTGTAGCTGGAACATAAACAACATCTCCCGGTCTTAAGAATAAATTTTGAGTAGTATCACCTTTTTTTAAAGCAGTATTCAGGTTGATTGCTTTTAGCTCTGGCTCTTTTATATCTCCTCTAATAAGAAGTACTTTTCTTTCTTTAGCATCATGGGTAAATCCATTAGCCCAAGCGATAGCCTCAATTATGTTTGTTGGGCCAGGCATCTGAAATGCTCCTGGACGGTTTACCTCTCCCAGGACGAAAATCTTTTTGCTTTGGTTAGAGAGAATGTTAATAGTAACTTGAGGATTCACAAAGTATTCAGCGATCCCTTTTGTGATTATCTGCCTGAGTTGAAATATACTCATACCAGTTACTTGTATATCACCTAAGAATGGATAGGAAAAACCCCCTGAAGGGCCTATTAAAGCCTTTCTATTCAGTTCTTCGTTTTTCCAGACGTTTATCTCTATTGTGTCCCCGGGACCAAGGGTAAATTCAGAAAAGGCAATAGGTTTTATATCTTCAATTCCTGAATTGCTGACATTCGTGGAAATATCCTTCGAGAATATACATCCTCCAACAATAAATAGGATAATTGAACAAATGGTGCAAAATTTAAATGTCGATAGTTTAAATCTCCGTAATATTATGCAAAAGCCCATAAACGGCAAGCTATATCTTGTGAAAATAAGGTAACTGATCCCAATACCATCAAAAGATGGAAAAAATGGAATCTAAGATTCAATATTATACAAATTTTTGTAAATATTAAAAGAGAAAAAAACCTTTTATTTTTTGATAAATAAAATTATTGCTTTTGAAGAATTTCATCGGCAACCCTCTTACCACTTAGTATAGAATGATCCATATTAAGATATTCCCAATCTCCAAACCTACCACAAGAGTAGATATAATATTCTTTCAAAAAATCCTTTATACTATCAATAGCATTTTTTCGGGAATGGTCATAGATAATATATGCAGGGGAGAGGACGAAGATATTTCTGAATATTACCTCTGTCTTATCTCTGATAATTCCACATAACAGAATATCTGATATTACCCTATCCATAAGCGCTTCTTTATCTATCTTTTGAAGGTCAACCACGGATATTTCTGCGGTAATTGAGCTTTTCCCTTGAGGTGCCATGTTTTCTGAAAAATTCATTGGAAAACTGAGACGTTGAAATATATAAAAGTCTTCGGGGAAATATATCCAATGTTTATCAGAAATATTCTCTCTATCTATTCCCAGATTTACAGCCAATAAACTATTTGATCTCAAGAGATTAACCGCATTTTTTATCTCCGGAGGAATCGTATCAACGATCATTTTTATAAGTTGAGGGAGAGGAATAGTTGAAATCAGGTTATTATATTCCCTCTTTTTCCCATCATCAAGATATATAAGCTTTTTTTTAATTGATATACCCGTAACTTTGCTTTTGAGCCGTATTCGCTCTTTATCAAGAAGAAAAAGGAACCCCCTGGGGAGTTCTTCTATTCCTCCTTTCCTGGGGTACCAGAACTGTGCGTTAGGACCAAACCCTTTTGTCTGCACACAAAGAGCACCCTCTACTACCTCCTCAATAGCTGGCTGAGGAACACGATCTTGTATCCAGTCAAAACTCATCTCTTTAGGATCAACGGACCAAACTTTCTTATTAAAAGGAATCATAAAATGGCGAGCTATTCCTTCTCCGAATGTTTTAATACACCACTCTTCAAAATTCTTTGGCCTCTGATTCTTGTCTCCCTCATATTTTGCCTTTATTAAACCGAGAATGCATTCCTTTACCACCTCTATTGGTAAACCATAAGTATTAGCCTGAAACGGATAATGGGTATAGACTCCCTTTGAATAAACCCATGAGCTTCTTGGCAAAGATTGGAAATTGTCTCCAAGTAAGATTTTTATCAGTTTTGATGCGTACGGGTTGCTGCTATACAGAATATGTATGGCATAATCGAATGTGAAACCATCGATCTTCTCCGACCGGCACAGACCACCTACTCGTTCCTCCCGCTCGAAGATCTCATATCCATCCTTAAGATGGTAGGCTGCTGAAAGTCCAGCAAGTCCGGCTCCTATGATCACGGTAGTCATGACATTACTTTGTTAAAAACCAAGCGATAAAAAAAATTAAGAATCTTTGTTCATGAAAAATGTAACTACCGTTAAGAAGAGAATTTTTATATTCATAAATAATGACTTCTTTTCTACATACTCAATGTCATATTTTATCCAGTCGCTAAATTTACCACTGCCTTTTCCCTTTATTTGCCATAGCCCAGTTAAGCCAGGCTTAACAGAAATTCTTGTTTTTTTCCAAAGGGAATTTTCGTCCATCTCCTCATCTGATAACGGTCTTGGTCCCACGAGACTCATTTCACCTTTTAAGACATTAAAACACTGAGGCAATTCGTCAAGATTCCAATTCCTCAAGAATCTTCCCCCACGTGTAACCCTCGGATCATTTTTCATTTTGAACATGGGACCGTCAATCTCATTTTTGAGATTCTTTTTCAAAAATTCTGCTTCTTTAACCATTGTCCTAAATTTATACATATTAAATTCTATCCCATTTTCACCACATCGTTTTTGTAAGAAAAAAACAGGTCCTCTGCTATCCATTTTTATTAAAACAGCAATAATAAAAAATAGAGGAAGAAAAATAATTATGAGAAGAAGGCTACCTATGATGTCTAATGCCCTTTCTAAGATATTTTTTATACAGTTTGAGCCCCTTTTACAAAACTGGCAGTCGTTAATGTTCTTGTGTTCGAACGATCTTTCTTGTACTTGTGGACTCGAGGATTTTTTAGTCATTTATGATTCTGTTGAATAATTCACTTTTTTGAATAGCCAAATTAGTGGTTTGTCCTTTGTAAAATTACCAAGAGGCAATTTTCGGAATGAAAACTTGTTATCGTGCCTCCAATTGGACACTTCCCGGACAAACTCAAGGTCGAGAAAAGCTTGACCATTATACCAAACACCCTCTCCTCTAATATCCTGAATACCTCCTCGTTCAACTCCGGTGTGACATAGATATGTTGCAAATACCGCCTTTTCGCCCAAAGTCTACCACTACTCCTGCAAACATTCAACTCTTTTTCTACTTTGCTATCAAATCCTCTCCCTTCTTTTCCCTTGTGTTTATCAGTTTTCACCCAGACACTAATTAGCACAAGATTGTTGAATATAAAAGCTAGATACGAGTGAGAGGTCAATCTTCGGGAACGGGAAGGTAAATGGGGGGGGCGGGTCTTTAGTCTTGATATTGAGGTTGATTCTTTTTCAACAATCTGCTTATAGTCGAATTCTTGGGACACCATACCAAATTTTTAATTCATAGAATTAAGTATGGTGTCCCCAGAAATCCTAATTGTGAAACCATTACCTTCCTTTTCTTTAGGGGCTTTGGTCAGAAGCAGCAGGGCCTATCACGGTTTTCTCCAGCGCTTGGGCCGCAGTGAGCCGGACTTCTTTCTGCTCGTCGTCCATCATGGCATGGAGAAGGGCCGGGATGGCCCCTCGATCGGCGGCCTGACCCAGAAGGTCGGCAGCCAAAATGCGAATCCAAGGCGCCTCGTCTCTCAGTGAATGGATCAGGGTTTTTCTTGCTTGCATCGGCGAAAGAGTGAAAAGAGCCCGTAATGCCTCCATCCGGACAATCCCATCGGGATCGTTCCGGGCTGCAGCATCGAGTCTTTCTGCAACATCTGGATGGTCAAGTTCAGCCAGAACCTCCACGGCCCTGAGCCGCGCTCGCCACTTTCCTTTACCGAGATCTGCCAATCCACTGTCGCCTCCGACTCGGTGAATTGATTCTCCTTCTCTCAGGATCGATGCCAATATAGCAAAGGCCCTATCCTCCTTTTCGCCCCTTAACGGCTTCAGCACCACGGTCGCGTCTTGAAGGTACTCCTCATCAAGAATATCTGCCACAAACTCCTTCAGACATTCTGCCGATACCTTGGATCGGTCATCATCGTATGTCCAACCCAACAAGGGGATTGTAACCTTGGGCTGTTTTTTGTTGTCAGTCACTACATGAACTAAGCCTCGGAAATCTTCCAATCGGACGGTGGGACGAACGCGCAATGATACCTCCCAATTCGGGCCAACCGGTTGGAAGGATACCTGAACAGTTGTACCCTTTGCCTCAGCCTCCGCTCGAATCGGTTTCCAATCTTGCCGGTTGTCTCGGGAGAGGAGAACCTTGCGGGTCTGTTCTTCTTCCGGTCCTAAAAGCCCAAAGTCGAGAAAGGACGGATTAGCAACAATCACTCTGTCTTCACGAACATCCCCGGTTACAGGAATAATCATCTTGGGTTGTTTAGGATGGTTGGTAAAGATGATCAGGTGTGCCTGGAGATGGTCTGCCGGGATGTTTGGATCGATCTCGATTGTTAACTCTGTTCTAATTTCCTTCGCAGAAGGTGAGACACTCTGCATAGTGGCAGGTATAGCCTTTATATACGGGGAAGTAGATTTTATGCAGGTTACATCTATACCAGGTTGATGGGTAATTATCACAGTCGGAATTATCCACGGGTATTCGCTCTTGTACAGAACCCCTACGAAAAGCTGTCGGGGCATGGCCGTCAAGACGCTTTGAACTTTTCCCCTCAGTTGGTAGTTTATACGAGGCTGACTAAGATCATTTGTATAAAGATCAATGTTGCGCTCGATTAGGCCGTTGAATCCTTCCGATTTGAAGTTGGCAACGATCTCTCCTTCTTTACATGGGGCAATCACGGTTTTAGGGACGGACGTCGTCAGTGACTCTGGAAATCCATAAAAAGCGAGAACCGGTTCTGCCCAAATTGTTCCCACCTTTAGATCCCCATCACCAACATTTTGAAAGTGGAAGCGGGTGGTTACCTCTTCACCCTCGTAAATCTCTCCAAAATCGATAACCCTCTCACTAGCCAGAATCTTAGGGATAGGTTTATCCAGCGTTTCAGGAGTTGAAGCCGGATAAACCTCTGAACCCAAGACTGTAAAGATAAGACATTTCAGGAAGAGGAAAGCAACAGTTGGAAATATTCCCTTTGTCCTTAAAACGCTCAAATATTCAACCCTTTCCAAGTACAGGCAAATCCCCAAGCATTAAATAATTTTATCTTCTGGGGATGTGGATTTGAAACATTTTCTTCCCCAGGAAATAATAATGTCCACCTTATTTCTTTTTAGGCCGTGGCCGGATAACAGCCGATTCCGTGGGGTCACCGCTATTATGAGGCCCCACTTCATCGAACCCGCTTGGATCTTCCGGTAATGGACCACCCTCACTGTCAAAGGGAGGCTGAAAC
>JANLHY010000004.1 GCA_024653795.1 Candidatus Brocadiaceae bacterium
AAAAAGGGCTAGATGTTCCTTCTCGGCAGAGGCGAGTTTTGAAAATACTTCTTTTATCTTGCTGTCTTTAGCATTCTTCATGAGGGTTGTATAGAATTCCAATCCCTCTTCCTCAACAATCATAGCGATCTTCAGCGCTTCTGCATCGTCAAAATTTTCATATTTCATACGGTATTATCCTCCTAAACTGGAAAAGTCAGAACAAAAATATTTTAGATTTACGATTTTGGATTTGGGATTTAAATTTGTAACCATTTTAGCTTTTCGTAAGAATGCTTGTCTATTTTTCTGGTTTCACACTTTTTTGCCTTATATCAAAAATAGTTTGTGGTCCATGCGGATATATCCCCTGACTAACCATTCCCATCATATTGTGGTCATGAGCTAGGCTGATACCCGGTCCATAATTGCACGACAGGCATCCCCTCTTAGAAGAAAAATCTGGAATCTTATACAAAATGTCATATCTCTCACCCGATCCAATAAGCAAGGTATCTTTTTCGTATGGAGAGCTTAACTTTCTTCCATCCGTACCAATTACCAATCCATGATACCCATGTGGATGCCATGCGTAGATATGATTATATCCTACTGCCATTAATCTGATCAAAACAGTCTCTCCTTCGTATGCAACGATTCTTGTCTTAGGGTCGTTAATTGTTGACAATGGATTAATCAAATTATCCATGAATATTCTACCATTGAGCATAAAATAATTCGACTTCCAATCTAATCCACGTCTTATATTTCCTTCAGTCCTGAGCATCTCCATATATTCGCTATCAACTTCACTCATAAGAAGGGTATATTCTCTATCAAACTTATATCCATAGATTTCATTGGGGTTTTTTTGAATAATTAATGGGAAATACAGTCCAGCCATGAGATGGTTAGTCGTATCAACATGGCAGTGCCCCATATATGACCCTTCAAGGTCTTCTGGTATTGTTAAGAAATATCGGAATTTTTCCCCTGGGAAAACTGAAGAATACGGTAAGTTTGGCACGCCATCAACAGCGGGTATTAGATCTAACCCATGGAAATGAATGGTATGAGCAACATGATTAATACCCGAATGTTTCTCGGTCTCATACCATCCTGCATTGTGCAAAACGATAACATAATTCTTGCCTGAAGTAAGACGGATCTCGTCACCTGGCACTTTTATTGGTAGTAATTTAGTATCCCTCTCTTCTTTTGTTTTTATTTCTCCGACGTCAGAAAAATCCTTTGCATGAGTATATCCCCAAAAATAAACAAGTTCTCCATCTGCCATTTCCTGATAGCCATCCGTCACATAAAGATGAAGTTCCTTTTCTACTTTGTTTTTATTACTTAATTCAAAGAATCCATCTTCTATTTTTTTATCTCCAGGTATTAATATTTCCTCAGGACAAACTACAACCGTAGAGATAAATAAAAATGTAATTGGGAGAAAAAACAACGAATACTTTTTTTGCATAAACATTGCAATAAATTTGAAAAAATTCTTTTTGCTGGAAACCATCGTTTCTTCCTCAATAAGTTTATAACGTTTAATGGTTGTTGAGTTTAATCAACAAAAAATCTTTATCATTTTCTGTGTTTCAGTGGTTTTTGTAAAAATTATGGATACAAACCTCTGACTGTGATTGCGTCTGCAACCTTTTTTACGGCTAATATCATGGCTGCGGTACGTAAGTTGGTTTTCTTTTCTTGAGAAAGTCGAAAGACCTCTTCGTAGGACCGATCCATGAGATTTTTAAGCTTTGCATTTACCTCATGCTCGCACCAGAAATAACACTGTACATCCTGTACCCACTCGAAATAGGAGACAATCACGCCGCCTGCATTCGCCAGGATATCAGGGACGACGGGTATTTTGCGTTCGGTCAGTATTTGATCTGCTTCCAGTGTGGTAGGCCCGTTAGCGCCCTCGACAAGCATCTTTGCTTTTATCTTATCTGCATTCCCCTTGGTAATCTGATTGCCCATCGCTGCCGGGATCAACACATCACACGGGAGTTCCAGCAGGGCTTGATTCGTTATTCTTTCAGCACGAGGAAAATTATCGAAAGAGCCATGTTCTTTATAATGTTTCATTAGTTCATTATGGTTCAGTCCTTTTGGATTGTAGACGCCCCCCTTCGAGCTACTCACGGCAACGATCTTGCAGCCCATTTCACTAAGTAATTTTCCCACAGTCGATCCCACGTTACCATAACCCTGAATCGCTACTTTAAGGCCCTTAAAATTCATTTTCTTCGATTTGATGGCGTTGGCGATGGTAAAGGTAATACCAAGACCGGTTGCATCTGTTCGCCCCAGAGAGCCGCCGATATTAACGGGTTTGCCCGTTACAATCCCCGGGGTACAATAACCATTATTCATACTGTAAGTATCCATCATCCATGCCATGATCTGCTCATTGGTATTCACATCAGGGGCAGGGATGTCCTTTTCGATACCGATGATGGGCATAATAGCGTAAGTATAACGGCGCGTGAGTTTTTCAATTTCTCCTTTGGAAAGTACCTTGGGATTACAGACAATGCCGCCTTTTGCGCCCCCGAATGGTACGCCTGACAGAGAGCACTTCCACGTCATTTCCATTGCCAGCGCCTTTAAATCGTCGAGGGTAAGTTCGGGGTGATACCGTACACCACCTTTATAAGGGCCGCGTGCCGAGTTGTGCTGTGCGCGAAATCCATTGAAAACTCTCAGAGAGCCGTTATCCATCCGCACAGGAATAGAAACGGCCAGTATGCGCTCGAAATTCCTGAGAAGTTGATGGATGTCCTCGGAAAGCAGCATAATCTTTGATACATTATCGAGCTGCGTTAACGCCGTTTGCCATGCGCTGGCTGTTTTTTTTGTTTCAGACACCTGAACCCCCCTTTGGGAAAGAAGATATTTACCGTGAATTGAGCAGAGGAACTATGTTTTCGTCTTTAATCTTGCGTATCCTTCGTACTGGCGTAATCGGCAGTCCATTTTTCCACCTGCTTATTTTCGAGGTTATAGATGTTCATCAAAGTTAATGGAGGAAAGTAGATATTGATGGTGACCAGATTCCCGTTATGAGCATTTGATACACGGTGAATGGTTGTGATGTTTATATAAGACGATTCGCTCGTATGAAACCTGCGGGTAAATGTAAGAGCGATCATACCAGTAGGCAGTTTATTGAAGAGTTCCTCTGTCATGGTGCCCTCTCGCATGATTGTAATCCCTGTAGAGCCACCGTGGTCATGTATCGGGGTAATCTGCCCTTTTTTAAAGCACAGTACCGTACACTCGCACTTGCTGCTGACATGCACGATATTCCTCTTATAGTCCTTGTCTGAAAAGCTGATATATTCATCTATCGGCAGTTGTCTTCCATCCGTCTCCAAAACGCATTTTTTCAGTACATCCATAGACGGTTTGTCTGGTAAAGATTCCAGGCGGTTAATAAATGATCTTAAAAGGACATTCATATGTCAAAAGTCCATCGGTAAAGTTGGAAATGTAAGAGGTACGTTGTCATATTTTATCTGAACCAATTCCCCGGTCAATGCCTTCATAAATTCAATGAGGTTGTTGACCTCTTCCCCGGTCAAATGCAAGCCATGAATGTCAGGACTCTTGTTTTCACTACGGCCGCCGCCTCCATTATAAAATTGTACTACCTCAAATAATGTGGGGAAGAATCCGTTATGCATATAAGGGGCAGTATCAGTAATATTCCGCAAGGTAGGAGTCTTGAATGCCCCTTTGTCGGAATCCTTCTTGGTAACATTATACCGTCCTAAATCTTCCTTAAGTGGTACCTCCGCCGGTACTCCAATATTGTGAAATTTATTGTCAGTAAAATTGGGGCCATTATGACATTTGATGCATTCCGCCTTACCGTTAAACAGATTCATGCCTCTTTTTGCCGATTCGCTCATGGCATGTTCATCTCCCAGCATATATTTGTCAAAGGGGGAATTTGCAAATACAATCGTGCGCTCGAAGGCAGCAATGGCCCTGGCTATCCCATCAGCGGTTATGCCTGTCCCAAAGACCTCTTTAAATGCGTTGACATATTCGGGAATACCACTTAACTTTCTCACAACATTATCCAGGGTTTCAAACATCTCGTTAGGGTTCTGGATGGGGCCGAGCGCCTGCTCCTCAAGTGTTGCTGCACGACCATCCCAAAACTGGAGTTCGTTATAGGCGCTGTTTATTATGGTGGGGGAATTTCTACCACCTTCTTTAGAGGCAGGGCCGCCAAGCATCCTGGGCAGACCATCAGCAAAACCCAAGACCGGATTATGGCATGTAGCACAGCTAATCCAGTTATTTCCTGAGAGACGCGGGTCGAAATAGAGTTTCCTGCCCAGTTCTACCTTTGTGGCAGTTTGCGGATTGTTTGCAGGAACTGTTACCGGTGGTAGAGGACCGATGGGAGGAAATGATATAGAATCACTACCTTGAACACCTTGCATCGTCAAGAAAAGGGAAACGGCACATCCCAAAACTGATTTTGTAATATTCAAAATTTTCATTATCAAACCTCCTTTACAAAGAATAGACTTGGATATTTGTTCCACAATAAAAACCTCAAGGACAATATTCAGTCTCTGAATGTGGAAATTATATAATGCGCCGCATTTAAGGTAACCGTCAAATAAACGGCAATCAAGGTGATCATACCGTAAATCGGTAGGCGCAGATAATACTTTTTAAAAAGCCTCACGATGCATATCTTGACTATTAGTATAAGGAAAATAACAATACCAAGATAGGCGTGGATGGCGTCCTCTGCAGACAAGGAAGTAGTTATTCTGGTAAACTTTTGAAACATTATTACGCAAATAAATAGATAGAGTACAAAAAAAATATACCCACATATACGATGCGCCCATCTGAAGTATTCTTGGCGCGCTGTATTATTTCGACCCGGCAGGATAAGAATATGCGTAACGGCAATAACACCGATAACGAGTAAGCTAAATGCTAATATACAATTAGTACTGTGACTCATTACATTTTCCCTCGAAACTATTTTAATAAACTTTTGATGTCAGAATCTGTTTCCAATATCTTTATCGACCAAAACTAATTCCTATTGATTCGGCTGTTTTTACCAGACCTTCTTCCGTGGGTACTTTTTTTTGACCTTTAGCAACTTCATTCAAAGAGACAGATTCAATCCTTTGCCCTTTTAAACAGACCATTTCGCCAAATCGTTTACTGGCGATCAAATCAACTGCCGCAACACCAAAACGGGTAGAAAGGATACGGTCAAAGGCACAGGGGGAACCTCCCCTCTGCAAATGTCCAAGGACGGTGACACGTACCTCCATCTCAGTGCATTTGCCGATATCAGCCCCGACTTTATTTCCGATACCACCAAGACGTTCAGCGCTCCCGCCAGCCTCTGGGGCGCACAGTATCGACACTTCACCACCTATCGGTTTTGCACCCTCGGATACGACCACTATACTTGCCTTGTTGCCACTTTTTTTACGGTTAATAATCTTCTGGCATACTTTACCTATATCAAAAGGGATTTCAGGGATGAGGATCACATCAGCGCCCCCACCGATTCCCGTTTCCAGCGCTATCCAGCCTGCATAGCGTCCCATTACCTCTACGACCATGACCCGATGGTGGCTTTCAGCAGTGGTGTGAAGTCGATCCAGCGCCTCTGCGGCTGTTTGCACGGCAGTGTTAAATCCAAAGGTAACATCAGTTGCCAGGATATCATTGTCGATGGTCTTCGGAACCCCGACAACAGGACAGCCCATCTTAAATAATTCGTGTGCAATCGTAAGTGAACCATCTCCACCGATAACAACCAGGGCGTCCATGCCCAGCGATTGAATATTTTTGATTACATCTTTAGAGACATCTCTCGCTTCGGGCTTGCCGTTTATTGTGACTTTATATTCAAAGGGATTCGCCCTGTTAGATGTTCCCAGGATCGTTCCTCCGATGGGAAGGATTCCGCGAACATTCCACAGTGTTAAGTTCCGCGTTTTATTCGGTAAAACAAGGCCGTCAAAACCATCCTCAATGCCAATCACTTCGCAGTTATATTTTACCCATGCCGATTTCACAACACTGCGGATAACGGCATTCAGCCCAGGGCAATCGCCTCCGCCTGTCAATACACCGATTTTTTTCATGACGTAATGGCATCCTTTCTTAACGTTTCTGATGTCAAAAGACAAACCACCTCTTTATCTCCATCCGCTTTCTGGAAGAGATAAAGAGACGGTTAAAGGATCGAAATTACCGTGTGTTTTTAATAAGGATGTTACTCCCTCTTTTTAGGGGCCAATTTTCTCACGTATCTGGCTAATGCCTGTATCTCTTCTGGTTTTAACTTCTCACGCCATCGGGGCATTTTGTTCTTGCCGTTAGTAATAGAATTTAAAATCTCCTCGCCTTTTTTTGAGGCCTGCCATTTGGCATCCGCAAGATTCGGGGCTTTCAATTCATGTCCCCTTTTGGTGCCCTTGCCATCGTCGCCGTGACAGGTAGAACAGTGATATTCAAATAATTGTTTTGGATTAATTTCCTCGCCTTCCTGTCCGTATGCTGGAGAGACGCCCGCATACAAACCTATCGTGACAAAAAACGATATCACAAAAACGAAAGGGGTTTTCGCATTACCCATAATCCACATATTTCTCCGCAAAAACATGATGCTGAATGTGAATTTATTTCTTCCCGAAACTCCTGACGACAGTCACCAGGGCATTAACCTCATCGGGGCTTAGTTTTTCTTTAAACGCCTCCATTTTTTCAGGTGTGCCATCGTTGATTTGCTTGATAATCTGTTCATCGGTTGCCTTTGCCTGCCAGGCCGCATCAGAAAGATCAGAAGATTCCAGTGCAGCCCCAATATCTGTAGGTTTACCATTTGCGTCGTGGCAGGTTACACAATGGGTCGCATACAATTTCCCGGCGTCGATATCTGCTCTGGAAATGTGAGCGCCTGAAAAAAAGGTAACTATACCGGCAACAACTGCAACCGATGTAACCGCAAAGATTCCTGCCTTAAACATATTTTCTCCTTCTTATAAAAAATTTATAGAGATTTGTGATAAGATACTGTTTAAAAATATGATGCTGAATGTGAATTTATTTCTTCCAGAAACTCCTGACGACAGGAACCAGCGCCTTAATCTCGTCAGGGGTTAGTTCTTCTTTAAACGGCTTCATTTTCTCTGGTGTGCCATCATTGATTTGTTTGATAATCTGTTCGTCGGTTGTCTTAGCCTGCCATGCCGCATCAGTAAAATCACGAGCTCCCAGTGCGCGTCCAAGGTCTGTAAGTTTACCATCTGGGCCGTGACAGCAGCCTCCACAATGGGTCATATACAAATTCCTGGCATCAATATCTGCCCTGGAAATGTGCGCGCCGGGAAAAAAGGCATCCATACAGGCAACAACTGCAACTGCTGTAACCGCAAATATTCCTGTCTTAAACATATTTTCTCCTCCTTAAATAGCTCCGCAAAAACATGATGCTAAAAGTGAATTTATTTCTTCCCGAAACTCCTGACGACAGGAACCAGCGCCTTAACCTCATCAGGGGTTAGTTTTTCTTTAAACGGCATCATTTTTTCTGGTGTGCCATCATTGATTTGCTTGATGATCTGTTCATCGGTTACTTTTGCCTGCCAGGCCGCATCAGTAAAATCACGCGCTTCCAGTCCTACACCAAGGTCTGTAGGTTTACCATCTGTACCGTGACAGGTTTTACAATGGGTCATATATAATTTCTT
>JANLHY010000013.1 GCA_024653795.1 Candidatus Brocadiaceae bacterium
GCAGCAAGAGCCGCCTCTTTGAAATTGGTATGTTTCGCAGCTACTTCCAATTCGCTGCTCACCCGCTCATAGTTATCGTCCAGAGTGACGGTAGGTTTCCGGGAAACCGCTTCAGTATCTTCTTTATTTATGTAAGGGCAATCCCATATCCTGAGTTGCGCATTTTTCACCTTGACGGCAAAGGCCATACAGGTTGGCATACCACATTTGCCGCAGTTTGTCTTTGGTAGTTTTTTATAGATAGCAAGCATGAAAATTGTCCTTGCAGGGGCAGGTTTCAAACCTGCCCCTACGGATTATTTATTTATTATTGACAAAAAGTTTGTCTATGGTATGGCGCTGTAATGACAAGGCCATTACGAATATTTATTGTAGGAATCTACGGAATGAATTTTAAATATATGCCAGAGCTTCCGTGGCGTTGGGGATATCCTGCAGTTTTACTTGTAATGGCTGCGGTAGGTGTTTCAATGATAGTTTATTTTAGGAGAAAAAAGTGGTTGTGAAAACGTATTATTTTTGAGTATTTAGGGACACATCCCTTTTTTGGTCTACCTTTAGACCTAAAGAGACTATCTTCACCTAAAGGCTTTGCTAGCAGATGTACATGGTTTGACATAAGACAAAAAGCACAGGATTCACAGATTTTTTTTATCTGTGAATCCTGCATTCTCAAATGTGTTTATCGCTTGGAAACTCTGACTCGTATAAAACCATAGCCTAGAAACGCGGTCTGCCTCCTCGCCCTTCTCCTCTGCCTCCACCACGTCCACCACCACCACCGCCACGCCCACCACCGCCACGTCCGCCACCGCCTCGTTCAGTTCTCGGTTGAGCTTCATTGACGTTCAGTACCCGTCCCTTCAACTCCTTGCCATTCATACCAGCAATTGCCGCCTGGGCTTCGGCCTTTCCGGGCATCTCGATAAATCCGAATCCCCGCGGTTCTCCACTAAATTTATCTTTAATAAGTGTTGCCGACGTGACCTGTCCAAAGGCTTTAAAAGCCTCTTGCAAGTCCTCTTCGGTTACTTCACGCGCCAAATTGCCCACATAAATATTCATTCAAATCTCCTCTTTTGTTACATTCTCA
>JANLHY010000057.1 GCA_024653795.1 Candidatus Brocadiaceae bacterium
ATCAGTCTAAGACACCTGCTTTTCATAACAATTCTGCGCAACATAAAGGAGGTAAATGAGATAATGAGATTTTTATATCCAAAATACCGGCGTAATAGATTGACAGCCCAGCATGCCGGGGGCGGTTATAATGACCAGTCTAATCATTGTTAGGCCTCTACGCGCCACATGGATAAACGCTACCAAGTCTTCGTCAGCAGCACATACCAAGACCTCCAAGAGGAACGCCAGGAGGTCATGCACGCGTTACTGGAACTCGACTGCATTCCGTCTGGCATGGAGTTGTTTCCCGCCGCCAACGAGAGCCAGTGGACACTCATCAAGAAGGTAATAGACGATTGCGACTATTACTTGCTGATTCTTGGCGGGCGTTACGGCTCGATCAGCCCCGACGGATTGAGCTACACGGAGATGGAATACCGCTATGCTCTCTCAAACAACAAACCCATTATCGCGTTCCTTCACAAGGACCCAGGTTTAATTACTGCCAAGAAGTCCGAGGACTCTCCAGAAGGGAAACAAAAACTCCTCGCGTTCCGCGAATTCACCCAACTAAAGCTGTGCAAGTTCTGGACGACTCCGGCAGAACTTGGCTCCGTTGTCAGTCGGAGCCTTGTCCAATTGATTAAGACGACTCCAGCCGTTGGATGGGTGCGTGGAGATGAGCTTCCTGACCGCGATGCGACACTCGAACTGCTACGTCTTCGGAAGCGCACTGATGAGTTGGAGGCTGAGCTGCAGAGGGCGCGCACAACCGCACCGAAAGGAACTGAGGATCTCGCACAGGGCGACGAGCTTCACACGATCAGATACAGCTTTACTGCACGCGATCCCACGACTTACCAGTCCGTGAACTGGACAGGGAAATTCCAAGTAACGTGGAATGATATTTTCGCAGCAATCGGCCCCCTAATGATCAACGAGGCATCGGAGCCAACTCTCCGAAAGGCATTCAATGACTACGTCATTTCGCAGAACCAAGCAACCCTCCGCAAGCACAAGGGATTGGAGGATTCTACGTTTTCGTTGTTCGCCATCGACGAGAGCGATTTTCAGACAATCAAGATTCAACTCCGCGCGCTCGGAATTATCGCACGCAGCGAGAAGGCGCGGAGCGTTAAGGATGTTCAGACCTATTGGACGATTACTCCGTATGGTGACGAGTTGATGACACGCCTGCGCGCAATCAAAAGAACAGTAGTTCCCGATGAACCACCAACCGTTAGCAAAGCTACGAAAAAGGCCTAACCATGCGCTGCAGCGAACCGCTCCGTGCGTCACGGCACCTGCTTCCACCGCCGCCTTTCCGCCCACCATGCAGGTGCCGCGCCGCACTCCGCAGTCGCTGAGCTTGGGGTCGTTAGACGGATCGTAGAGGGAGGACTGCGATAGGAAAGAAAGGGAAAGAAAGGGTCACATCTTAAATATTAAGTAATTGTTTCTTCAAATTCGTTATTTTATCACGCAGTTTTTTATTCCGCATTAGTTCGGCATTCATTCGATTAATAACGTGATAATACGCACCTGAATATTCTATACGTAAAGGCCTTGCCATGAGTTTTTTTGTTAAATATTTAAGATGAAAGATAGTTGAGGAGTCATTATAATAGCAACATAAAAAATGTCAATATTTAACATTTAAGATGTGACCCTACTTTAGCCCCCTACTTTAGCCCCATACGGGTTGCAATAGCCGCCGTAGAATGCCTATTATAAACACGTAGTGGCAGGTTTCTGTTTTACCTTGAAAATTAAGGTGTTGCTGGCGTTATATCAACTCTATTCACTTCAATTAATTCTATTCTTTTTGTTTGATTTTAGCACAAATTATGACACAAGAACTTGCTAAAACACCTATTATCGGCCAACAAGGAGAGATTCGCTCCCGTTCTTTCCTCAGAAAAAACCAAAAAAAGCTTGCATTCTTCTTCATTTTTTTATTATCATCCTTTTTAAAGAAGTTTGACATTGCAAAACGGTAAATGATAATCTCTGATTGTCTTCGCCAAAGACATCAGCACGACGATGATCTACACCCATGTCTTGAGCAAAGGAGGTCACGGTGTCCGAAGCCCGGTCGATGGGTTGTAGGCCGGTTTATACAGACTGTATAAACCGAAATGGACGATTGGCGAAAATGCAGAAAAAGCATGATACGAAAGTAGTTACAATGCGTGACAAGAAGACACGACAACTTCTTAAATATATCGAGATGGTCTGTGTTTGCCGTTTTATACAGACTAGATGTGTTGCGTAATTATTTAAAAAATGTTTGAGTGGTCAGATTTTAAGCCATATTCCAGCTACTCTAGGGAAAAATTTCACAAACACACCATAAGTTCTATGTTTACAACATATTACAACACGTTTCTGCGCAATTACGCAACACATCTACTGTATAATCATTGTTAGACCGTCGATAAGGGAGTAACAATGTCGTGATGGTATATACCTCAGAGTCGGCATTCTGGTACTACGTGGGACATCGTCTCTGGAATGCCGCTACGAATGAAGTGAACGAATCGCTGAACCCTATGAACGTGCGGGCTGCAGGGGCCGATGTACCAGTCGAATGGAAGTCCGATAAGGCCATTCCGTGGGCAACCTGCTGTCGGGCGTATATCTTGTCTAAGCAGCATATTTCAGATAGTGGGCGTTCACATTTCCATGCTTTCATGCGTGGGATGTCCGCATCACTTGGCCCCCGGGGGTTCTTCGATCATGCACTCCAAAAAATTATGGGAAATGTCCAAACCCCAGCCTTACCAAACCGCACGCTTGTAGATTCAGTTGCAGATACATTTGCTGCTGCGAGTATGTCATACAAAATTCCTGATGATCTCTCAGAGGCAATTCACGGCTCTGTTCTCGAATGGATTGTTACTGACCAAGTAATTCATTCCGCTGCTTTATTAGCAATATCAACAAAAAAATATTTTTGGGATGAATCAGTCGACGAATACGGGAAGCGTCGGCCGGGGTGGCTAAGAAGGAATTTCTCTGATGCAGATAAATGGTTGTTTTCAAAACATAAATAATCGCGGTCTAACAACAGGCTGAAGCTGACGGCTGCCCTGCTAAATACCTGAGGCCCCGCAGCTTAGCCTGAGCGTTAGCTGCACAGGAGGAAGAAAATATGGATTCGTATATGAAAGGTATGAGCTTTTTTTTCTGGGCAATGATAATCTTGTATTTCGTTTCCAGGAAAAAAGGCGGCGGTTGGACAACAGCATTTAGAATAGTCGCTTGGATATTTGGTTTAGGATTTTGGTACTATTTGATCGTGAAATCTGGAGGATACATAAGTCTATACACAATTTCATTAGTGGTAATCGCAGTAGTGTGTTTTGTAAAAAGAGGTAAGAGTGAAGTATGGAAGATAGGTTTTTGGCTTTCGCTAGTGTATGTGGTTCCTCCGGTTATCGGTCTAATTCTTGCCATTACAGGCAAATGACAGCAGCTAACAAGGGGCTCAAGAGGGACGCGGCATAAAGCCGCCACGCCCCTTAGCTTTTGCGTTATAACTATAAAAAACTATGAAAATAAATACCTCAAAATTATTACAATGGCCACCATTTGCGGTGAGTATTGTAACGCTTTACGAATTATTTGTGAAATACGCCGGCATAAAGTTACCGAATGTGACCTCTCATTTTTCTCGCTTTGTTGATGGAAATAATTTCCTAATGATACCGATAATATTAATATCGACAATAGCAATTCTCCTGTCATGCTTTTTCCTTATTCAAAAGTTTATCAAAAGGCAAAAATATTACAAATATTGCCCTGAATGTGCTTTTGGGATTAACGTAAAAACCCCTGAAAATTATTGCCGATGTGGAACCAAATATCTTGAGAAATGTCCAAAATGTAATAAAAAAATAATAAGAGATAGAAGTCGTATTTGTTCTTTCTGCGGTTATAATTTTCCAATAAAACCAAGAACAGGTTATGAATGGATGGCTCGATAATTTCATAGTTATAACCAATCACTCCACCGGGCGCCCAAAAGCGCCGGTGAGTTCAGCCGTTGGGCGTACCACCAATGAAGGAATCGGACAAACGGTGGCACAATGAATCCTGAAACCAACAGGCCTAACAAGCAACCACCAATAGCGGAGAGCCAAAATTGAACCTTAGTGCCTACGAAATAGCATTGATTAGCGTTGGTGGAACTATTTCTGGTGCTCTCATGGGAGCGTGGATAAGCTACAAACTCGCGGTACAACTCACTGAAATTAGTGCCCGAAGGGAGGCTGCCAGAAAAATACTCTCCACTTTCCATAGAGAACTTTCTGAAATCTACCCATACCCCATCAAATGGCCTGAAAACATCACCGTTTTTTTGGAATCCAAATTCGCTGTTCTTAATGCTGCTGTCGGAGAGTTTAGGCATTATCTCCCCGATAAAAAACGGGACAACTTTGATAGGGCATGGTTCGGCTTTTACAACGCTACAGGCAGAGAAATAGACAACAAGAATTGCCAGTGTTATCTCCACTACATACCGTTTTCTGGAGTTTCTGTTGTTAATGGCAAAGAAATTCATAATGACAACACCAAAACATATAAGGAAGATTTTAAGAAAAACATTGATGCTTTATTGACGTTTACAAAACAAATATAAAACCACCCAACAACAGGGTCAACCAGACGGCGGGAAGCGCGGCGGCCTGACGGTCTAGGTTCTTGGCCGCCGCCGCTTACCCTTGACGTTATATGCGTGAGAAAATGAAAAAAATTATCAGCTTGTTGTTCATAGTTATATTAGCGTTTTCGTCTGCATCTTGCACAGATAAAGATGAAAGTAGCGGCAAAAAGGAATTAGAAGACGCTAAATCCAAGTATCTTACAGAAATCATACTGAAAAATGGAAGCGACGAATTTATTTCTTTATTATCCATCAAGTATGATATGAACGCAGAGCTAACTCGCAAGATCATTAATGAGTTTATCCGAGAAGATTCATTACAAAATTTTTTATCCCTCTCTGAGACAAAAACCGTAGAAGAATTTGAGCGCCTTAAAACGAAATTTAACAGACCTTCGGTCGAGGAAAGGATAAGAAAAATCAGTGTAGAAAACAATGTCGAACAGTCAAAAATTGCTTCTTTATTAATAGACTATAAAATTTGGTATGAGGCCCAGCATGATGAAACTCACTGATAAGTTTAAAACAAAACAGTTTGGAGTATTGCTTATAATCGTTGGCGCCTTCATTCCTTCAATATTAGGAGGGGGAGGAGGGGGGAGGAGGGTCACATCTTAAATATTAAGTAATTGTTTCTTCAAATTCGTTATCTTATCACGCAGTTTTTTATTCCGCATTAGTTCGGCATTCATTCGATTAATAACGTGATAATACGCACCTGAATATTCTATACGTAAGGGCCTTGCCATGAGTTCTTTTGTTAAATATTTAAGATGAAAGATAGTCGAGAAGTCATTATAATAGCAATATAAAAAACGTCAATATTTAACATTTAAGATGTGACCCCATTTAACTTCCTCTCTACAAAAGCCAAAGGGATAAGGTCTTTATTCTGCTATTGAAGTTGATTCTTTTTTATCAAGAAACGGGACACGATTTATGTCAGTAGTGCTCTTGCGTTGCCTCTCGATGTAACGTGGTAAAGTGCCTTATCAAATTCTATCCTTAAAGGTCTTACCATAAAGCAGAATCTGTCTCTTGCACAACCTTATAGCAAGATTAAAGACCTCCCCCCGATTGCTTGCCTTTTTCATAAATATGCCTTCTTGGTGTTGCTATCCATTCGCATCCATCGACTGATTGTTTAAATGTAGTATTGCATTTTGTGCATATTCCTCTTCGTTTTCCTTGTAGTAGTTCGTATCTGATTTTGTTTATTTGGTCTGAATTCCAGATTGATTCTATTGTTTGAATTTTTGTGTCTCCTATTATTACTTGATTTAGGTAATCTTCACAGCATATTATAACTTTTCCAGTGTATCTTATTACGAGTTGGGAAAAAGGTCTTAAACATGGTTCATTAATTGGAGTTAGTGGGATTTCAGAAAAATTTATTGTACCGGCACGAGTGCTTTTTAAGTCTTTTTCTGATCTAATACTCACCATAAGTGGTTCTTTTTCATCCAGTTTTTTTAGGATTTCTGCTATGTTGTTGTTTATTTTCCCATCATATTGTGAGATTACCGAAAAGTCTAAACCGCTTTTTCTTAGATTAATCCATCTTTCATAGTTTAGGTAATCCCCGTTGGAAGAGAACATTATTGTTGCGTTAGGTATTGCTCCGCGAGTTTGAGCGATAAAGCCTTCTAATCTTGGGTCTAAAAGTGGTTCGTTGTATTGGTATAGGACTACTGTACCATTGAATTTTAGTTTTTCTAATTGTATAAGTATTCTTTCAAATAATGCTTTAGGCATTTCTTCTTGTCCTTGTGCATATACAGAATTTGGACAAAATCCACATTTTCTATTGCATTTTTCACTTGTTTCTATGCCTATGGTATCAAACATCGTTGGCTCATTTTTTGTAAAGGCTTGAATTTTTTTATGCGTCTGTCTTTTCTCTACTAATAAATATATTCGTTTTCCCATGTTTTTGGAGGATCTTGAAATTGTTTGCAGTTAAATAAAAATATTTGTGAATCATGTTGTGTGTAGAATTTTAATGCACGATTTAATGGGTCGCCATGTGAAAAAGTTGGCAAATAATGTAAATGAATAAGTGATGCTAAAATGTTGAGATATTCATTATAATCATATTCTATTATAGGTTGGTTTAATTTTTGTATGAGTCTTCCGGCACCACTCCAAGGGGATACGCCTGTGTTGATAATTGGAGTACCTGCGCACATTGCTTCTATTGATGATGTGCTGTTTATGGAGACGCAAGCATAATAATCTGGAATTATGTCTTTTAATTTTTTGCCTGAAGTTGCAGTTATTATTCCTAAATTATATGCGTTTTGGTCTTTTGGATGTTTTCTGAAAACAACTCTTTTTTTCCCGAATATTTTTATGCATTCGTTTATTAGCTCTTCATTTGTGGAAATGCCTTGGGCAAAGTATCTTGACTTATCTTTGTCTAATTGCCCGACTATGAGGATTTTGCCATTATTATGTTTTGGATTCCATCTTCGTAGGTTTGCTCGTATTCTTTCTGCTATTATGATATCTGATTCCAGTGGTTTTGGTAATTCATATGCAATTTTGGAGTTTCCTGAAAACCCCCAGGGGGATAGATAAAAACCGATTTCTGAACCGCATAGTTCGTCTTCACCAAACCATCTAAACATTGCTCCTTCGCCTGATAGAAGTTTTATTCCTTCATCCATTATGGCTTTTGATATATCTTCAACCTGAGATCCCCATTCCCATTGTGGGGCTATTTGAACTACTACATCAATATTTCTTTTTTTAAGATTTTTTATGAATGATGCTAAATTTTTTTCTTCTTTTGAAAATGTGTAAAGTTCTAATCCTTCTTTTTTTTGAAGATATTCTTTTAGTATAGCATTATCTCTTTCTGAATAATAAACTTTCATTTTAATTCCTTGTTCCATAGTATTCCTATTCCATGTTCAAATACTACTTCTAGATGTGGATGTTTTTGTTTTAATTTATTCCATGTTTTGTATACTTCTACTTTTGGGTATGTCTTATTTTTTCTGATATCATGAAATCCAAAAAGCCCGTTAGGACGTACAAACTTATGATAATTATTCCAATCTGCATTTATTCCCTCATCAGTGTGATCTCCGTCAAAAAATATCGCATCAATAGATTTTACATTTAATATTTTTCTTAAGCAGGTTATTGTTTCGGGGTCTCTTGAATTTCCAAATAGGGTATGGGTAACATATCCTTCTTTGTTGAGTAAGGCGCATGTTTCTTCTAATTTTATTTCACTATTTTCAACCCCCCATAAAGAATTTTGGAGGTCAATGCATATTATTGTTGATCCTTTTTGGAGAAATCCTGATGCTAGATATAGTGAACCTCCATGTCTGCTTCCAATTTCTAAGTACACTGCCTTGTCTTTCAAGTTTTTGTATAATTCACTACAATATACTCTGAATTCATTTGTGTTTTGTGGTAATGGAATGTTAAATTCTTTTAATCGACCTAGCCTTTTTTTAAAATGTCGAGTAGACATCATAAATCTCCTTCTCTAGATATCGTTTGTTTTCTCCGTTTCTCCACTCTTTCGATATGAGGAGTGCCACAGTATTCAATCATAGAAGTAGATTCGACATCCTTCACAGAACCGTGCTTGAAGTTTTCCCTCACACGGCTCTTCAGTAACACTTCCTCTTTGAGTATAGAGTATGCGTCAAATTATAAGGCCAAAGGGGTCTTTATTCTTGCGATTGAAGCCGATTCTTTTTTATCAAGAAACAGGACACTTTTTGTGTCAGAGAAATTGTTGGATTTGCTCGCTTAACCCATCCTTGGTTGACATAACCAGAACGAGTCAGAAAAGAAAACCCCTCTGTTTCCTCACACAAAGACACCAAGACACAAAGATTTATGGAATGTATTTTACCGCAGAGGGCGCCGAGTAGGCAAGGGGGAGTTTCACCCCCAAGCCTCTCACAGAACCGTACGTGACAGTCTCCCGTCATACGGCTCGTGTTATTCTTGATACGCTTCAACGGTATCCCATTTTCCCATGATAAAACAACGCCGGGTAAGCTTGTCTTGTCGCATTGAGTTTGCCCCTGTTATATTTGGGCGGTATGCGCTATACCACCTGGCTGTACTCAATTGGTACTGTTTTGCGTACGTCCATATTCATTTGTTAATCATCCCCCGGAAGGGTTTTCCCCCTCTCTCAAGGTTGTTGTAGTGAATATCTCACTGAATAACCTAAGCCCTTTGCTCCTTTCCATTTTCATGGATTATCATCACTCCTATGGCTTAGTCCGACTTCCGTTTCACGCCTTTTGCAGCCGTCACCCCAAAACGGATATCCCGTGTTCCGTATTAAAGCCCAACTTTAAGTCATGTCGCCTGTATAACGGTGGGCGCATAGCCAGTTAACAGGTCTCCGCTATGCTTGTTTCTGCATCCTTAGCACGATGCGATTTTGCCCGACAACTTATGCGATTTCGTTACTTCTTCAGCGATTCATTTGCATTCATCTCTTAAAGTCCTACCTGATGGATTTTCTTCCACCTTTTCTCTATCCGTTCACTACATCGGCTTTGCAGCTTTTGCAGCGTAGAGCAGTTTGACAACCCCACCTGTATGGTGTTGCCGATACTTCCCAATGGTTAGCAATTCCATTGTTGTATCATCTTTATTACAGCATATTAAAGGAACTCCGTTTCCTTTAACTTCACGGCACAAGCAAAGAACGCGGAGAGAAAAATATTTTAAAGTCTTTCTCTGTGTCCTCAGCGTACTCTGCGGTGAACCATATTTCTTTGCGGCTTCGTGTCTCTGTGTGATTACCTCTCTTTTTATAATAAACTCACGCCAGCAATCAGGTGGGATCGAGGGCCTCGGTTAGTTCGTAGAGACCTCCGCCCTCATACCGGAGCTTACCCATTTCTACGAGCTTTTGCCACACCTCTTGAGGATAACTACTTGGCGGACGAATGGCCACAATGCCGGAATGTTTTCCGCCGCTGAGCGCGCCACCACCGAGCTTGGACTCGGCGTCAAGCCGCGTTAGTCTGAGGCGCTTTCTGAACGTCTTAAGCGCCCGCTTGAGCGAATCCGGAGTCATGAAGTCCTCGGGCACGTCGTTACTCATAGTGTTTCTCCTGTTAAAGGTTTGTTAAGAAGCTTGCTGTGAAGCATAATCTATCTCTTGCACAACCTTATAGCAAGATAAAAGACCTCCCCAATGGTTTCCCAGGAGATTAATAATTATATGCCACGAATGAACACGAATGGGCGCAAATGAAAAGAAAAACAGGAAATACAGATTTTGTGTTTGGCCTATTTTCCCTATCATTCTCCATCTCCCCTTTTCTCCTTTGTTCTTTTCTCTTATCCACATTCGTGGAAATTCGTGTTCATTCGTGGCAGAATAACCGCCTCTGATTGCGCCTTTGCGTGATAGGAACTTCTTACAAGCGGTCCTGACTCAACATGCAGAAACCCAATCCGCGCACCTTCTACCTTCAACATTTCAAATTCCTCTGGTGTATAATAACGCTGTATTGGTAAGGCATTTCTCTTTGGACTCAAATACTGTCCTAACGTAAGAATATCACAGCCCACATCCCTGATAGCCTGCATGACGCTGATTATTTCATTCCACTCTTCACCCAGGCCTAACATCAAGCCTGATTTTGTTGTTAACTCGTTTACTGTTTCTTTCGCATTCTTCAATAATTTTAGGGAACGTTTATAATCTGCCATCGGCATGACCAGTGAATAAAGGCGAGGGACGGTTTCGATATTATGATTTACTATGTCCGGTCTGGCATTGAGAACTATTTCCAACGACTCTGACGATCCGCCAAAATCGGGTATCAATACCTCGATCATGCAGTCTTTGACGTATTCACGGATACATTGAATTGTCTGTGCATAAACAGAGGCTCCGCCGTCGGCAAGGTCGTCTCTCGTCACAGAGGTGATTACAACGTATTGTAGTTTCATTTTTTTGACAGCCTCTGCGACTCGAAGAGGTTCCCCTTCGTCTATCCCGAAGGGCATCCCCTTCTTCACGGCGCAGAATCTGCATTGTCGTGTGCAGGTATCGCCAAGTATTAAAAACGTTGCAGTTCGCTGTTCAAAACACTCACCGATATTTGGGCATATTGCCTCTTCGCATACGGTATGAAGTTTGTTCTCCCGTAAAATAGCTTTTATCTCATTGAAGTTTTTACCTGTGGATAGCTTTATTCTTAGCCAATTGGGACGCATATGAAAATTTGGGATTTTTGATTTACGATTTGCGATTTATGTTCCTCAATCGTTTGACTGAGCGCTCACAACTTCTAAAATCGTAAATCGTAAATTTTGCCAGGGATTGAATTAAGATATTGTGTCGCCCTTTCAGGGCTAAAATATTATTAAATCCTTATCCCAGGGCTTTCGCCCTGAGGTTTATACACATCTTTTTCCTTTCCGTATTTCCGGTTGCATTGGTCCAAAAGATTTCCAGGCCAATGCAAAGTCCACCATTCGCTTTAGGCCAACCCACATGGTTTTGGGGCCTGGCGGGCCATCGCATTTGCGATTCAAGTACCCTCCCAGGCTTGCAACCATTATTGTAAAGTCTCCCAGAGAAGGCGGGGTTTCAGGTGGAGCTTCCTTTCCCCGTCTACACGAGGACATGTTT
>JANLHY010000097.1 GCA_024653795.1 Candidatus Brocadiaceae bacterium
TTCCAGACCTGCATTCTCAACAATCTGCTGAATGGGCATTTCGATAGCCAACCGAACGATATTTACACCCGTCTTCTCATCTCCTTTGGTTTTCACCGAGTCCAATGCCTTCGATGCCCTTATCAACGCAACCCCTCCGCCCGGCAGGATGCCCTCTTCCACAGCAGCCCTGGTAGCATGTACGGCATCCTCTATTCGGGACTTCTTTTCCTTCATTTCTGCCTCAGTAGCAGCGCCGACGTTGATCCGCGCAATTCCACCGGAAAGCTTTGCAAGTCGTTCCTGTAATTTTTCGCGATCATAATCTGAAGTAGTTGTGCTTATCTCTGCCTTGATCTGTGAAATTCTTCCCTGGACTTCTTTTGGATCACCAGCCCCTTCAATTATCGTTGTGGTATCCTTATCGATAACCACCTTCTTTGCCCTGCCCAGGTCAGTTAATTGAACACTGGTAAGTTGTACACCCAAATCTTCAAACAATGCCTTACCGCCGGCAAGGGCGGCAATATCGCCTAACATCTCCCTCCTTCTATCACCAAACCCAGGCGCCTTGACAGCAACGCACTGTAAGGTACCGCGGAGTTTATTGACGACGAGTGTACTGAGAGCCTCACCCTCTATGTCCTCAGCAATAATAATTAAGGCCTTGCCTGATTTTGCAATCTTTTCCAATAAAGGGACAAGATCCTTGATGACCGACAACTTCTTTTCGTGTATCAAAATATAGGGGTTTTCAAACACAGCTTCCATGGTCTCGGGAGAAGTAACAAAATAGGGAGACGAATACCCCCTGTCAAATTGCATTCCTTCGACTAAATCAACTGTCGTTTTCAGGCTTTTCCCCTCTTCTACCGCAATAACACCGTCTTTCCCAACCTTTTCCATAGCATCTGCTATTTGGTTGCCAATCTCTTCGTCGTTATTTGCTGCAATCGTAGCAATCTGGGTAATCTCTTTTTTCCCCGACACCTTGATGCTCATCCTTGTGAGTTCTTTTGATAGGGCATCCACAGCCTTTTCAATACCATGTTTAATATCTACAGGGTTCGCTCCCGCCGTAATATTCTTGAGGCCTTCCTCAAATATTGCCTCAACCAGGAGGGTTGCTGTTGATGTGCCATCTCCTACCATATCATTTGTTTTTGAAGCAGCCTCCATGACCATCTTCGCGCCCATGTTCTCGTAAGGGTCTTCGAGCTCGATCTCCTTCGCAACAGTAACACCGTCGTTAACCACTACCGGTGAGCCAAAACTTTTTTCAATAACGACATTACGGCCTTTCGGTCCCAAAGTAACCTTAACGGCTTTCGACAATTTTTTGATGCCGTTCCTTATAGCCTCGCTTGCGTCACGTCCATAGATAATCTTTTTTGCAGCCATCACGACCTCCTAAAATATTATTCAATTACAGCCAGAATATCATCTTCAGACATCAACAGGTATTCCTCACCGTCAATCTTCACTTCGGTACCGCCGTAAGAACTGAATAATACCCTGTCGCCCTTTTTCACCTGAAATTTAACCCGTTCTCCACTCTTCAATATCCTTCCATCTCCAATGGCAATAACCTTGCCTTCTTTTGGTTTTTCTTTTGCCGTATCGGGTAATACAATACCACCCGCTGTCTTTCCCTCTGCCGCGACCCTTTTTATTAACACCTTTTCTCCTAATGGCCTTACATTCATATCTCGAACCGCTCCTTTCTATAACTATACACCACTAAAAACCATTATCAACACGTAACCTTTTAATCCCTAACATCTTTTGAACTAATTATATGAGTAGGGTGGATTAAGGCGTTGGTTTTTACGCCGAATCCACCTTCACTATTTGTAAATGGTGGGTTCGCTCCGCTTAACCCACCCTACCGTAAATCCGCATAAATAAGCGATCAATTTACTTCCAATAGTACTTCGCAATGACTTGTTCGACAGAATCACGCATGATGTTAACGTTAATCGGCTTTGGTATCAACGTGTAAGCATCTACACTGATAAGATCAATTTGAAGTTCTCTCGTTATGTCGCCTGACATAAAAATACAGGGTATGGCAACACTGATTTCGTTCCTGATAATCTTGAACGTCTCAAGACCGCTATAATCAGGAAGGTGCGCATCCAAAATTAACAAATGCAATTCTTCACTCTTGGCTATCTTTACAGCCTCGCGACCGCAACTGGCAAGGTAGGTAGTATAACCCTTCAGTTCAAATACGTCTCTTAAACTATCACGACATGACGCATCATCATCCGTTATGAGAAGTGAATAATGCCCCGCACGCGGGTCTAATAACGCCATCATAATGTAAATCCTCAATTACTTTATAGAATTTATGATTGGAATTTTAGCAAATTATATACCATGCAAAGGATTATAACTTTTCAAAATAGGGGAGTTAAGTCATTAAACCCACAATACACAACTCACGGTAGCACAAAATAATCCTATTCCTTTATAAGATAATTACTTGCCATTACACAGAATTTAAAATTTAAATTTTCTAAAGTTATTTTACAAATTTTTACGAGACTTATCAACAGTTTTCATTGTTGTCATTTTGACACTTTTAAGGTCAATGAATGTTTATTACTGTCACTATGGCAGACGCATTTACCGTTAACACATTACCGATTACATCCTTGATTAATAAACTATTGGTTACTATAATTTCTCATCTTAAACTTTTATCTAACAACTTTCAATTTGGTTAAGGTGAAAATGAGCTTTTCCCGCTTACTCCAAAAGATTACTACCTTATTAAACCTGATTAAATTCTCGCACACCATATTTTCATTTCCCTTCGCCGTGATGAGCGCATTTCTTGCAGCGGGCGGCATGCCTGGCATAAAACAATTGTTGTTAATCATTGCGGCGCTGGTAACGGCGCGCAGCGCTGCCATGTCTTTTAACAGACTGGTCGATACTCATTACGACGTCAATAATCCGAGGACAACCTATCGTGTCACTCTCCAAAAGAAAATTGGCAGAACGAACATGTGGATGTTTACCATCTTATGCGCAGCACTTTTCTTTCTCTGTGCGTGGTCGCTTAATCGACTCGCCTTGTATATGTCTCCCCTGGCCATACTCATCATTTTTGGGTACTCATACACAAAGCGGTTTACCCATTTATCCCATTTCGTCCTCGGCCTTGCATTAGCGCTTTCACCCATAGGTGCATGGGTAGGGATACAGGGCACATTAGCACTCACACCATTCTTGCTGGCATTTGCCGTTGTCTTATGGACGGCGGGATTTGACATCATATACGCATGTCAGGACGTGGAGCATGACGTGAAATCAGGACTACATTCAATACCAAAGAGATTAGGCATTAATGGAGCGTTAATACTTTCGGGGGTACTGCACCTTTTCATGGTGGGGATACTTCTCATCCTGCCCCGATATGCAGGTCTTGGTATTATTTATTCTATGGGAGTATATGTCGTTGCCGCATTGCTTCTTTACGAACATTCACTGGTAAAACCCAAAGACCTATCGAAGGTCAATACAGCCTTTTTTACCGTTAACGGAATTATCAGTATGGGACTCATGGGTGTGACCTTGATAGACGTCTTTGCAGGGTAAGTTTTGACATAGCAGGAGTAATACAGGATTGAAGTTATGAGATTGAGAGGCCGGGAAGAAATGAATTATAGAACAAAATTTTCATATCTTCCTAACTTCTCATCTTCTTGATTATTTTCTCCGCGTCCGCAGCGTTCTCTGCGGTAAAATTTGTTCTATCGCCTGCTGAACAACCACATGATGAAGGAGAGGATGATGCTAATAATAATGCCGGTAGTAATGGGAAAGTAAAAACTGAAGTTTTTCTTTTGAATGGCAATATCCCCGGGAAGCCTTCCTATAAAAGGAATCTTGCTGCCGAATAAAAATAGCCCGCCCACGACAATCATAATAATCCCAAAAAATATTAAAATCTTGCCAAATGCGCTTAATTCACCCATAATTAGGGTTTACTGAAAAATTCATTTTATTCAAAGGTACTATTGAAGAACATTCTTTTTACGATTTGATATTTAACACTACATCATATTCCTCGTGCAATTTAGCAGGCTAATGGCTTGAGTTGTATCTTTCTGAGCGCTGTTTTCAGGTTCATCCCTAAGAGTCCCAGTCTTACCCATATCTCCGATCCATTCTCTATGCTATAGAGCACCCTGTCCAGCCCGTAATGTTCTTTCCCATTCCCAAAATCCCCTTCTATTCTGTTCCGCATGGTCTAAAAATACAAATCCATCCACATGCACACATCCCGCTTTGCTCCCAAACTCCACTTCCTTCCCATTCTTCCCTCTCACTATTGGCCTTACGTACGGCCTGGCAAAACTTACTATCCGATCCTTTATCCGGTTCACTTTCTCCTTATACATGGCCTTCTGTTGCTCATAAATCTCTCCTGCTGCCTCAAGTCTCTGCCGCACCTTCTTCCCTATCACTTCGCCTTTCTTCTCCAATTTCCCCACTAACCCTCTTACCTGTTCCAGATTCCTTCTGACATACTGGATCATCTGCTTCCGCGCCTTCCTTATTGTCTTCTTCTGCATTTTCCTTGCATTTTTCCCTTCGTTTCTTTAGCGCCATTATACCATATCTCCCGCTATTTTAAAGGTATTTTATGGCTTTTCTTTATTTTTTCAGTAGACCCTATTTAATCCGTTATGATCTGGTTCTATTAACCTCCTCCTCCTCCTCCTCCTCCTCCTCTCCTCAACACTCAAACTATTTGTATCCGTATTAAATGATACTATCCGACTCTGTGCTGCCCTGGCATTTGTATATGCCTATTGTAAATATCTCGGTGCGTACAGACATATAAAGATCGTGTTCTATTTTCAGTCATACGAGTACCGTCATCTTGTCAATTCGAGTCATGCCCTTGGATGCGCCTTGTTGTAAACTTCTTTCAACCGTTCTGTAGTTATATGGGTATAAATTTGGGTTGTGGAAAGATTCGCATGGCCCAGAAGTTCCTGGACAGAGCGCAAGTCAGCGCCACGGTCTAACAGGTGAGTTGCAAAGCTGTGCCGGAAGGTGTGCGGTGAAATCCTGGTGTTCATCCCGGCCTTTTTCACATACTTTTCCAGCATCCTTGCCACACTGCGTTCGGTGAGGCGCCCACCACGGTTATTTAAAAAAAGGGCTTTATTATTTCTGCCCAAGACGCGGAGTGATGAGTCTGAATTTCTTTTGTCCATATAAGCTTGTATGGCATTTAAGGCATGATTCCCGATGGGAAGTAACCGTTCCTTTTTACCCTTTCCCTTTACTTTCACAACTCCACCGGAGAAGTCTACATCAGAAACATCAATCCCTGCTAACTCACTTACCCGCATGCCCGTACTGTACAGGGTTTCCATAATAGCGCTATCGCGGATGCCTAACAAGGTATTTAAATCGGGTATATTTAATAATGTCTCTGTCTCATTTATACTCATAAATTCAGGGAGGTTTCTGTTCAGTTTGGGAGTTCGAATACTCTCTACGGGATTGAATTCTAAAATACCCTCACGACACAGAAATTTATAGAAAGAACGAATAGATACGAATTTCCTGGCAATTGTGGTTTTGGAATAATCCTGCTTTTTTTGAAAGGCAAGGAATTTTCTCAATAATAAACGTGTAACACTCCCAAAACTGCTACATCTCTCCGCATTAAGAAATGAAAGATATTGTTGTAAATCATTTCGATAAGCCCTTAAGGTCTGCGATGAAAAATTTCTGTCGTGCTCGATATGCGCAAGATATTTATTTATATAATCCAGCATAAGTTGAAACCTTTAACTGCAAAGTTCACTAAGAATAAGTATCATTAAAAATCTTTTGCCTGTTTTATCTTGTTTACTCTGCGTTTTCTGCGCTCTCGGCGGTAAAATGTTACACCCCTTTAAGTCTTATAGTAACAAAATCACCTATTCTATTTCAACCTTTGACTTGTTTTGTATTTGATAAAATTTTATATTCGTGTTAAATTAATTTTATGATTAATGTATCAGTATCATTTCAACAAAAGCCATATCTGTTAAAATATCGTTTCTACCCCTTTAGTGAATATCTAAAAGAACAATTTCCCTACAAAGTGCACAAGATACCGCTTCATGCCGGTTTTACCTGCCCCAATCGCGATGGGCGTGTTGGGGTGGGTGGATGTACGTATTGTATCAATGAAAGCTTTAGCCCGAATGTCAAGGAAACACATATTACCATAAAAGAGCAAATTGAAAAGGGCAAGGCATTCCATAAGAAGAGATGCGGCGCGGAAAAATTTATTGCTTATTTCCAATCCTTTACGAATACCTATGCAGATGTTGAAACGTTAAGGTCGTGTTATGAAGAGGCGTTAGCGGATAAAGATGTTGTAGGTATCTCTATTGGCACACGACCCGATTGCGTGACGGACGATATTTTAAGCCTTATCGACAGCTATACGAAAAAATATCACGTCTGGATCGAATATGGGCTTCAATCCATACATGACGAAACACTCAAGCACATTAACAGAGGACACGATTACAAGGTCTTTTTGGACGCCATAACCCGTACAAAAAAAACTTGCATCCGTATATGTGTTCATGTTATCTTAGGCTTGCCTGGCGAGACGAGAGAGGATATGATGGAAACAGCGGAGGCCGTGGCAGCATTGGGCATACAGGGCGTCAAACTCCATCATTTATATGTAGCAAAAAATACGGCACTGGCAGAAGAATATTTTAAAGGCAAGGTACAGACGCTGGATATGAATGCCTATATCCAGCTTGCCGCTGACTTTTTAGAGCGTATTCCATCGGATATTACCGTCCAGAGGCTAGTTGGTGACACGCATGGCAATTTCCTTATATCGCCGATATGGAAAGCCAGCAAGTCCGGGATTACAGCGGGGATAACGAAGGAATTGGAACGCAGAGGTTCGTATCAGGGTTCGCTCTATAGCGAGTCAAAAAAAATCATTAATAGTCATTCGACTCCATTTCCCGTTCAAAACATACAGGAACAGGGTTCAGAAAAGTCGAAGTTGCATACCGTACAAATATAAAGCGGGCGTAATTCAGTGGTAGAATACCAGCTTCCCAAGCTGGGTATGTGGGTTCGATTCCCATCGCCCGCTCCAATTTAAAATCAAAATAATCCAGTCAAAAACAAAAATACCATGGCCTAATTGTAGCTAATGTACAGAAACGTTCATCAATAATGTATACTTTCCATTTATATTAGGAATACCAACTCAAGAAAATCCTAGACAATCCCGTCTTTTGTTAGTTACTGCCACTCATGTGCTTAATAATATCGAAGGGGATAAAGCAATTTTGTATTTTGCTTTGCGTTGACACGCACATGATTGATTGCTACAATAAGCGCCTTTAATATCATTGATAAGATAACTGATTTATGGAGGAAATACGATGATACTGCCATTGCAAATTACATCTCGCAATTTGGAACTCACCGAAGCGATCAAAGCGGACATCCGTGAGCATGC
>JANLHY010000098.1 GCA_024653795.1 Candidatus Brocadiaceae bacterium
ATATCAATCATATACAGGTCGCTCCTACGGAGCTGATCATATATTAACGATTAATTGCTACAAACAGTACGCCCTTAACAGGGCTTGATTTTTTCAAAACACTAAATTGATACGTTTTTTTTAAATCTCAAATCATAAATTTTTGCTAAACTTGTCCTCGTAAAAACGGGGAAGTGTCAAAATAATTTTGGGAAGATACTACTTCTTACCTCATACCTCATCTGCGCCCTCTGTTGTGCATTATTCTAACATCACATATCAACCTCCACCGGCAGTTCCATATTTTGCATGGACGCCTGAACCAGGGCTTCCCGGTCGATCTCGTCTTCAGGCTGCTTAATCCGGTCTGCATTTCTTTCAACAAATCGTACACCTTCAACTTTGTATTTTTTCTTTAAAATCTCGCATTTCGGGCAGTTTTCGGCTGTATAGATGTATTTCACGATAAGTCTCCCCCTTTAGATAGAAAAAATCGTAAATCCGAAATCGTAAATCTAAAAATTTTAGCTCAGCTATTCTACAAAAAGGAATGCTTCTTTCAAGAACAATTTTTTTTAACAATTTGGTTTAAAGCATGCTGTCGTCATAAAACACGCCCCCGGCCCCTCTCCCCACTTTCGTGAGGACATGTTTCCAGAGGGGAGAGCAGAAGTCCCCTCTATCGGTAGGACAAGCGTTCCGCTTGTCATTATGATGTCAACCGGGGACGGTTGACCTACCTCCGGGGACTTCGTCGTGAGCTCAGTCGAACGATTGAGGGGTGTGTTATTCCCCTCTCGAGAGGGGTGCAGGGGTGTGTTTTTCAATATCATTTCTACTCCAATTTAGTTCATTGAGAAATCCATACGTTTGCAGGTAATTCACACAAAACAGAATCCGTAGCGCGGGAGGTTCATCCCCCGCACTTATTTTCGTTGCGGATGCATTTCATTTGGAGTAGAATCCCGATTAAAGCCAGGCTGAAGTATCCTTGTTGTCGTTGGGAAAGAATAGGTGAGTTCTAACTCACATTTGAAGTGCAGAATCCCATTGTTTGGTCGTGCAGTAAAGGATCTTCCCGTCATGAAACAATTCTATGCCCACTCCGCAAATTCACAAGGTCAGAGACACAGACTTAGTGACCATCTAAAAGAAGTTGCCGCACTTTCCAAAAAATTTACCGATAAATTTGGCGCCAGCAACCTGGCTTATTGGGCGGGTTTGTGGCATGGTGTGGGCGATACGCAATTGAATTTTTAGACCTGCTTATAAAATAACTGAAAGGCAGAATTATTCATGAGATACATTGCAAGAATTAGTGAATCCGGTGAAGAGCAGGCTCTCATAGATCATTTGACTGGAGTCAGCAAGAAGATTAGCCGTCTGGCTGAAAACGATGTCTACGGCGAGATTACTGGAATACTTCATGACATCGGTAAGTACTCGGTCGCTTTTCAAGAACACGTTCGATCCAATTCCGAGGAGAATAAACCAGACCATTCATCCGCTGGAGCGCAATGGAGTTTAAGTCTACTATGTAAGAGAGCAGAACAAATCGGTGACGGAGAAATCGAGAGGATAGCCAAGCTAATCGCACACATGATTTCTCATTGTGTTGTGGGACATCATTCGGGTTTGTTGAATGGGATTTCTGTCGGTG
>JANLHY010000101.1 GCA_024653795.1 Candidatus Brocadiaceae bacterium
TAACGAATAAATATTCAACATGGATACCAAGAAAAAGGTACTGTTGGTGGAAAAAGACAATGCTATATGGCATTTTGTGCGAAGTGTACTTAAAAAAGAGATATATGATTTGGACTTTGCCGATAATGCTAAATACGCACTCGCAAAAATTCAAAATAATACAACAGATCTGATTCTTTTTGATTGCAATTCTCTGGGAGTAAATATGTCAGAATTCATTTCCTTAATTAAAAATTCAACAGACAATATGCCCGGTATTATAGCGTTAACGAAGAATATAAACGACGATGTCGATTGTACCCAACATGATGTAGATGATTTAATTACCAAACCACTCAACTCGACTGAATTACAATACCGCATCAACCGGGTTTTTGATCGTAGGAATATGATAGATTTATTGAATAAAGACCGGGCAGATTCGGAAGCGCTTCTTCAGATATCAGAAGCTGTATCCTCCACACTGAGCAGCAGAGAAATTCTCCACATTATTGTCAAAAAAGTTGCTTCCCTTTTTGATGCAACGCGTTGTTCTATTTTTCGTGTTGCTCATGAGGAGAAATTCGCCCACGTAATTGCTTCTCACGATAATCCTGACATAGAGTTGGAGATAACGATTGATAATTACCCGGAGGTAAAGAAGGCGCTGGAGACAAGAGAGATGGTGATCGTTCAATATATTCTCCTTGATCCATTAATGAAGGGTGTGCAGGAAAATATAAAATCTCTGAAAAACAATGCGATTATTGTTATTCCAATTATATTAAAAAACAACGTCATTGGAACTCTTTTTTTAAGAAATGTTCGAGACAATAAATTCTTCAATGAAAGGGAAATAAAATTTTTGAAGGTAGTAGCTCGTGTAGCTGCGAGTTCCTTGGACAATGCCTTTCTTTACGAAAATTTAGAGTCCACACGGTTGCAGTTAATACAATCTGAAAGATTAAGGGCATTGGGAGAATTGGCCACTGGTGTTGCCCATAATTTTAATAATTTATTGAGTGGTATTCTTGGGCATACACAAATGTTACTTTCAAAGAGTCTCGATACAGCAACTTGTGAACGATTACAAATTATTGAAAAGCTTGTATTAGATGGAAGCGAAATCGTCCGAAGGATTCAGGAATTTACAAGACTTCGCACTACAAAGGATTTTTCAGAAGTCAATATAAAAGACATCATAAATGACATCATTAGAATGACGGAGTCGAAATGGTCTGGAGGGTCTAATATCCCAAAAATAATACTTCGCGTTGATATCGATTCGATGGAAATCCCCATTGTAGAAGGGAACGCTACGGAGTTAAGAGAGGTTTTTATCAACGTTTTGTTTAATGCAGTTGATGCCATGCCCAAAGGAGGAGAATTCACGATTCAAACAAAAACTGATGGGAAGGATGTTTTTATTCATTTTATTGATACAGGCGAAGGTATGTCCGAAGAGACAAGGAAAAGGGTATTTGACCCCTTTTTTACAACAAAAGGATCAAAGGGAACAGGTCTGGGGATGAGTGTTGCATACGGAATAATCAGCAGGCACAATGGTCATATTAGCATAGACAGCGAACTCGGCGTAGGCACTACTGTTACCGTACGACTGCCCATATCCGAAAAATTCATTAAAGAGATGGATCGCAAATATAATCTTAAACACGAAGAGAAAACGAAAATACTCCTCATAGAAGACCATAAAATCACCCTGGATGTCCTTGCGGAGAACTTAGCAAATCTGGGCCACCACATAGAGAAGGCCGACAGTGGTATGGCAGGGATTAAAATGTTTAAAGATGGGAATTACGATATCGTAATAACGGATGTTGGATTACCCGATATCTCCGGTTGGGCGGTCTCTAAAAAAATAAAAGATATGTCACCTCATGTGCCAGTCGTATTTATTACAGGATGGGGCAATCAACTCAGTTCGTCTCAGATAAAAGAATGTGGTGTAGATTTTATACTTGCCAAGCCTTTTAAGATAAAAGAGATTTCGGCAATTATAAAAAAGGCTATTGACTCTAAAAAAGATATCTAAAGCGGACAAGAAAAGAGGTTAAAAGGACTTTGCTATACAATTGGTTTTCTTCGATAAATTCACTAGAAATATTTAAATATATATCTTTCCGTTCCTGTCTGGCAGCTTTTACTGCTTTTTTGGTCAGTATCATTTTCGGTTATTTGTTTATCAGGAAACTAAGGACTTTAAAGGTCGGCGAAGACACAACAAAAACAGACTCAGAAGAACTCAAACGTATGCATTTCGATAAAAAAAATACGCCGACAATGGGAGGAATCGTCCTAAATATCTCTATTCTGGTTTCCACTCTATTCTGGTGTAATATCTACAATGAATATGTCCTCTTAATGATGTTTACGTTGATCTGGTTCGGTGCGCTTGGATTTATTGATGATTATATCAAGCTTACGCAGAAGAATGTAGCCGGTTTGAGTGATGCATCAAAATTATTATTTCAATCGGCGTTGGGGCTCATACTGGGATTGGTTTTATATTTCCATTTTAGTAAGTTTACCTGGGGCACACAACTGGTAATTCCTTTTGTAAAAGATTTTAGACCCGACGTAGGGCCTTTTTATATATTGGTTGTTGCGTTCTTTATCGTTGGGATGTCAAACGCAGTAAATCTTACCGATGGATTGGATGGATTGGCAATCGGGTGCAGCATTATTGCTGGAATTGCTTTTACTGTTATTGCCTATGCCTCAGGTAGGATCGATTTTAGTGATTATTTACAAATTCCCTATGTCCCTGGAAGTGGAGAATTGAGTGTTTTTTGTGCTGCACTTGTAGGAGGAAGCTTGGGATTCTTATGGTATAATTGCTTTCCTGCACAAATTTTTATGGGCGACACAGGTTCATTGACATTAGGCGGTATGCTGGGACTCGTTGCTATTATTGTAAAACAAGAACTGCTGATGGTTATTATAGGGGGTATCTTTGTTGCTGAGGCAGTTTCTGTACTTGTGCAAAAATTCTTTTATAAGATGACAAAGAGAAGGGTTTTTCGTTGTGCGCCTTTACACCATCACTTCCAGTTTAAGGGATGGCCCGAGACGAAAATCACCCTCCGGTTTTGTATTATTGCTGCAATGCTGGCTGTATTTAGTCTTATATTATTATAAAGGGGATTTATTTGAAACACGGGCATTTTATTATATACATCGTGGTTGCCCTATTAGGATTTAGTATTATCACTGTCTATAGTACAGACCTGGCAACTTTTGGGGCGGGTGGGAAAAATTATCAATTAACGAAACATCTATTATGGGTATTAATAGGCTTGATATTGTTACTAACCATGGCAAAGATTGACTACCATTACTTACAGAAATTGGGAATCCCCATTCTCGTTGTATCCTTTCTGCTTCTTCTGCTTGTATTGTTACCAGGCATTGGCACAGTTACCAACGGTGCTCGCAGGTGGATTCGGTTGGGACATACTTTTGGCATACAGCCCTCCGAATTTGCAAAATTGGCGGTTATAATATTTGTTTCTGGCTATATTGCCAAGAACCAAAGTCACATGTCCGAATTCAAATGTGGTTTTATGATACCCATCGTTATTATAGCGGTAACTGGCGCTCTTATAATCAAAGAGCCTGATTTTGGGAGTGCTGCGTTCATTACAATTCTTTCTATAATTATGCTTATCGTTGGTGGTACCAGGTTCATTTATGTTTTTTTTACGATTATAGCTGCTGTACCGTTTGTGCACAAAATGTTATTCGAGGTTTCATATAGAAAAGACAGATTAATAGCCTTTATGGATCCATGGCAAGACCCCTCGGGAACAGGGTATCACGTGATTCAATCGTGGATTGCCCTTGGTTCCGGTGGTTTGACAGGATTAGGTGTTGGAAGCAGCAAACAAAAACTATTCTTTTTGCCAGTAAGCAGTAGCGATTTTATCTTTACCATCATTGGTGAAGAGTTTGGTTTTATTGGGGTGTTAGTTATTATGTGCCTATTTTTGTTATTAATATGGCAGGGATTAAAGATAGTACATGCAACCAAGGACATATTTGGATTTTTTTTAGGATTTGGAATAACTGTGATGTTTGGATTACAGGCAGTTATTAACATAGCTGTTGTCTCTGGCATTGTTCCAACAAAAGGCATCCCCTTGCCTTTTGTTAGTTCAGGTGGATCATCCTTGTTATTTTCGATGATAGGAATTGGGATACTAATTAATATTGCAAAACAGTCTTTGGAGGTGTGAAAATGAAAATCGCTTTTGCTGGAGGTGGTACCGCTGGACATTTAATGGCGGGGTTGAGTACTGCCGAAGAGATCCGTTCGAGATTCAACGAGGCAGAAATCATTATTTTTGGCACGGATAAAAAATTTGAAAAACGATGTGTAGAACAGCGGGGATTCCAGTTTCAACAAATGCGTGCTAGAAAATGGGAAAAATCTTACAAGGGTGTATTTATGTTTATCGTTACGACGTTTATCAGCGTTATTGAATCCATCCTTGCGATTCGCAAATTTAACCCTGATATTGTGGTTGGATTGGGTGGATATGCTTCCGTTGCCCCAATTATAGCCGCAAAGTTACACAGCATACCAACCATATTGTTAGAACAAAATGTCATACCTGGTAAGGCAAACCGATTCTTGTCTAAATGGGTTGATGAAGTATATTGTCATTGGCGAGGGTCTCTCAAATGGTTTAATAAAGCAAACGTTGTACGGATAACCGGGACACCCATTCGTAAGGATATCTTATATAGCCAAAGAAGCCGTTCTGCCGAAAAATTCGGGCTAAGTTCTTCTAAAAAAACGATACTGGTTACAGGGGGAAGTCAGGGTGCACAGGCAATCAATGAAGTTATATTAAGATGTTTACCCAAATTAGAACCGTTATCAAACGAACTGCAAATTATCCACTGTACGGGTGAACATGGGTATGAAGCCGCAAAAGCAGCGTACAAACAAACGAATATCAATGCATTTGTTTGTAGTTTTTTAGATGATATGGGCGCTGCTTTCAGTATGGCGGATGTAATTATTTGTAGGGCTGGCGCTACTACTATTGCAGAATTTACTGCGGTAGGTATTCCCGCTATATTGATACCATATCCACATGCTGCGGATAATCACCAGTACTGGAATGCAATGGAATTGGCAAGCAACGGCGGTGGATATTTATTGCAGCAGATTGATCTGACGCCTGAAAAAATCATAGAACTTATTACAGATCTTTTCAACAATAAAGAAAAGTACGACAGAATGAAGATGTTTAATAAAGAGATGGGAATGCCAAACGCAGCC
>JANLHY010000110.1 GCA_024653795.1 Candidatus Brocadiaceae bacterium
ACATGGTTACATACATTAATCTCCACGCCGTTATCATGTCTATGGCTAAACACCGTTCCAGCCGATCAAGACTCCCCAGCCTCTTATCCTCACTCCTCCTATTATGAAAAGCACGTTCCTATTCGCTTTCTTCCCATGTTCCCTAGACTCTCTTGCCCACGTCTGCGCATCCAACACTCCCAAGGGAACCCCTGACGGGGTAAAGACTACCGTGTCATGCAGTAAATAGCCATTCTCCCCTTGCGTGGTAGATAGACAACCCAGCCCACCGGCCGCTCTATGATTCGACAAATTCATGCTCGTCGTATCATTTGCCGATAACAATACCTTATGTCCTCCTGACCTCTTTATCGTCTTCGGTCACTATCCACAAACGTCTCTACCAGTACCGGTCTCGTCCCATACTCATCCCCCCAGTCTCCGGGTATTCTCTTTAATACCATTCCCATTACATGTTCTAAAACTGCGGTCATTGGCATCATGAATTTTAGTATGCCAATTACTCCTCAACTTGTTCAGCAAAAAATTGTCCAACTGTAAGCTTTATGGGGGTGAACTGTTACTCTCTGCCAGTCTATGGCTGTATGTATTTATTTTTTGATAAACGTCTCTAAGGAAGCTGTAGTTTGTTGTTAATAAAGCCAAATCACTCTTCATTTTAAATTCTTCCAGACCCATCTGGCCTACAAATCCAGCACTTCGTGCTGCAAGACAATGTTCATCAGAGACGTTAACTGTATAACCCATTTCTCTGGCTTTTTTCTCCATGATCCCAGACATCTTAAGCATATCCAGGAACTTTATTCCGTTTAAGGAGATATTCAGCTCAGGCCACGTGTTTGGGTCCTTTGTCAGCTCATACTCATAACGTAAGACAGTCTGGAAATAATCTTCAGGCAGATTAAATCCGAATCGTATAGGTTCTATTTGCCATGCTGTACCGGGGAGAGGTGCCGCTGGGGTTACAAGGACTGAATCTGGTTTGTAATCCTCATTTTTTAATTTTTGAAGTAAATGCAGATTCTCTTCTAAAACTTGCTCATGGGTTATGTTACTACCAGAAGGTATTGGGCAAGGATAAATAAAACTTATACCTACGTCAAGATGTTTTCTTTGGTTGTAGGATGCCTGCTTTATGGCTTTAATCGTAACATAAACGTCTTCTACGGAATTACCTTTATGCATAATCTTTAAAAGAATATCGTTGTTCACTGCTTCAACACCAAGGAAAACAGCCCTAAGCCCGGAATGTATTATTTTTTCATAGGCTTCGGTAAGCTCATCAATTCTCTCCCTTGCCCTGTTTTCTGCCCGAACGAACATTGAATACTCAATAGTCAATCCTTCTTTTGTTATTGCATCAGCAATTCGTCTGCTCAATGAAACGGGTGTTGTAGAACCGGCAAATCTGAAAAGCCCAATACCCATTTCTCTAATAGTTTTCTTGATTTCTTCAAGTGTTATGTCGATATCCCGGGACTGGTATCTGCCGGTAATGTTTGGATGTGTACAAAAATTGCACTTTCCATAATAGCATCCTGAAGATTCATTTATTACTGCTATATTTACCTTTCCGTCTTCCTTTTCATAAAGGGGGAAAGGCTTTGAGTTTAAAGGAAGCCTCTTAACGGATGTTTCCTTTACCTTGCCGTTACCGTCTTTGTATATCAAATTAAAAATCTCACCAGTTTCGGCAAGTTCAGTAATTTTTCTTATTACCTCAGATTTTGTGTGTCCCTGGGAATACATCTCTCTTGTTGTATGAATAATCTTTGTTAGAGTTATTTCACCCTCTACATCTATGCAAAAGTCAAAGGGACTTTTTTCCAATGCATGAGTTTTGAATTGATTAACCTGTGGGCCTCCGGCAATTATCAAGGTGTTTGGACACAATTCGCTAACTCTTTTAGCAAGCTTCTCAGAGTATGAAAATCTATCCCCAAGCCAGGTCTTGATCCCGAGGACTTTTACCTTGTTCTCACAAATCTTTTGAGCCAGACCATCGATATATTTTTCCATTTTTTCTTTGATAATCTTAGTGAGATTGTCCTGGAGATGGTTCCACTCATTTCTCAAGGATACCGTATTTTCAATATCTCCCTTGCCAAAGATATGCGTAGAGAGTTCAGATAGTCTTGGCGTAAGATCATTTTTAGTAAATGTTGTGTAAAAATCGATTCTAGCTGAGTCTTCAACGATAATATTAAATCCTTCCTTTTTGCATGCCCTGACCAGTACTCCAATACCATTTTCCTTAAAGCAGTCACTAACGGAATAGGCCTTTCCCATAAAGGAATTCCATAACATAAGGTCTATGCCTTGAGAGTTAGACACGGCAATTCTCCTAAAGAAATGAATGGAAATCCCATTAATTCAATTTGATTCATTTTAATACTTTTACCATAAAAATGAAAGTGTGATATTTTAAGTCCTTCCGCAAATATATAAAACCAGAATAAAATATATTTCATACTTCTGGAATAATATTTACGGATCTTCGTATGAGTTGTTAAGAAAATTCGGGCAGGAAACTAATTAATAAAGAAAACCCTTTGCGTTTCATGCTGACCTGCTTAAATATTACCTTTATTTATGGCGACAGGTACGGCAAATACGAGGAACAAGAGCTACGTTTCGAGATGGATACTTTTTGCCTGTATTAAATATAGAGGCTTTTGCTTAGGAAGTTTTCGTAAGGAGACAAACAAGATTTATTGGCTTACTTTAATGAATTTTGTTCCATTTTTAACCGGTGACGGTCAGAAAACCAGCTTTTTGATAAATTAGTAACAGCTTGTGTTAATTCGGGAGGGATGGTGTTTTCAGAGTTAACTAAATATCCATTTACCAGATTTTCCAAATCCTTTATCTTCGTTTCCATCTTCTTAACGTCGCTTAAATCAGAGAATATCATAATTGCACCAAGTTCCGTATTATTATCCAGCAACAAAGCCGTGCTAATATCATATGTAAAATGAGTAACAGGATGTACAACCTCACTCCTCTTAAAAGTTTTCTTGTCTTTTAGAGTTCTCAAAAGATAATTCGCAAACAATGAACCAATATATTTAACATCCTTTCCTATTACCTCATCTGAAGAAATATTTAACATCTTTGCCGCATTTTTATTAAAGATATTAACCTTACAGTCTTTATCAATAACAATGATTCCATAAGGGATATTTTCCAGGACATTTTCGTTATGAATTCTCCTGAGATTTACCTCCTGGTAAAGGAACGCATTCTCCACTGCCATGCCTATATACCCCGCCAGCATGGATAATAATTCAATATCCTCATCAAAAAACGCCTTACCGGTAATCTTATTTCCCAGGGCAATTACACTGCTAAGGTTTCCATTAGCAAAGATAGGTATGCACAGTTGCGCTTGTAAAAGATTCATTTCCTTCTGTATCTTTATGGCGTCACGCACAGTTAATTTGTTAGTCGTCACTTCTCTATTTACAACTTCTTTATTTAGTATCTGATGATTCTTGGTCAACCACAGCATAATGCCTTGATTCGTGGTGAAACAAATACTACGGGCAGTTATCTCATCCAAGCCGAGACAGCGAAAAGGCCGAAACAAACCATCGTTTTTGTCCATCAACATAAATACCGCCCTTCCTACTCCGAATGTCTCAGCCATCGCCTCGACAGTTAGATCGGTAAGCTTCCCAAGATCATACACACGTGTTAATACCTTCGAAAACTTCTGAAAAACTTCCTTGTATGCCAAGTGCGGAACTCTGGCATTCTCTTGTTTGTTGAAAGCCAATTCGGATAACCTCGCGTCTTCCGGCTTTAAATTCTTTATATGCGACTGAATAAAACCTAACTCCCTTTTTAGTTCTTGCTTCCCAAGAGCATTCTTTGAGACCATCTCTATTGCCTCTTTTCTCAGCGGTTTTTTAAGATATTCATATTCACCAGATATCCGAAATTCTTCTGGTAATATTGGCTGAGACTCTGGTACTATCATAACAATCGTCGGTTCAGTATTTGTTCGTCGGAGTTCTTCTATGGTCTTGTTTGCCCCATCATCATTCAAGAGGGCATCCAGAAAAGTTACATCGATGTCTATTTTGAGAAATATTTGTAGCGCCTCCTCAGGTGTCCTAGCAATATGGACTATGTAATCTTTACTCAAAGACCTCTTAAAAAAAGCGCTAATTGCCTTATCGTTTGAGACTACAAGAAAAGAGTACACAGGGTCATCCTCACATAAATAACCTATAAAATACACCTGCAGGAGGTATTGCTAAAAACATTGTTATATCCTAAAATAACAATTATTGGCGTGCCAAAATCTTAATATACCTCATAGAATAATGGCCACTAATTATCAATAACAATGATTCCATAAGGGATATTTTCCAGGACGTTTTCGCTATGAATTCTCCTGAGATTTACCTCTTGGCAAAGGAAGGCATTCTCTACAGCCATACCTATATGCCCTGCCAACATGGATAGTAATTCAATATCCTCATCAAAAAAGGCATTTCCGGTAATTTTATTTCCCAAGGCAATCACGCTGCTAAGATTTCCATTGGCGAAGATAGGTATGCACAGTTGCGCTTGTAAAAGATTCATTTCCTTCTGTATCTTTATGGCTTCCCGCACTGCTAATTTGTTCGTTGCAACTTCTCTGTTTATGACCTCTTTATTTAATATCTGATGATTTTTGGTCAACCACAGCATAATGCCTTGATTCGTGGTGAAACAAATACTACGGGCAGTTATTTCATCTAAACCGAGACAGCGAAAAGGCCGAAACAAACCATCGTTTTTGTCCATCAACATAAATACTGCCCTTCCTACTCCGAATGTCTCAGCCAGCGCCTCGACTGTAAGATCGGCAAGCTTCCCAAGATCATGCACACGTGTTAATATCTTCGAAAACTTTTGAAAGATTTCCTTGTATCCAAGAAAAGGCGCTCTGGCACGCTCCTGTTTGTTGAAAGCCAATTCAGACAACCTTGCATCTTCTGGCTTTAAATTCTTTATCTGCGACTGAAGGAAACCCAACTCCCTTTTTAGTTCCTGCTTCTCAAAAATCCTCTTTGAGACCATCTCTATTGAATCTCTTCGCAGGGGTTTTTTAAGATATTCATATTCACCGGATATCCGAAATTCTTCAAGTAACATCGGCTGAGATTCGGACACTATTATAACAATCGTCGGATCAATATTTGTTCGTCGTAATTCTTCTATGAGCTTATTTGCCCCATCGTCATTTAAAAGAACATCCAGAAAAGTAACATCGATGTCTATTTTGAGAAATATTTGTAGCGCCTCCTCTGGTGTCCTGGCAATATGGATCATATAATCTTTACCCAAGGATCTCTTAAAAAAAACACCAACTGCCTTATCGTCTGAGACTACAAGAAAAGAGTACACAGAGTCATCCTCACATAAATAAGCTATAGAATACACCCCCAAAAAGGCAGAGGCAGTAACAACCAAAACTGTATACACATTAGGTATGCATTATAAGTATTTAACGCAACTATTATACCAATTATTAGCATAATTAAATGTTCAGGAATTTCAAACTTGTATAATTTCCCCTCTAGAAAGAGGGGATAAAGGGGTGTGTAATTTGCCGTAACACACCCCCAACCCCTCTTTCTAGAGGGAGCTAAAAAGTCGCTGCCTTTGGCATCCTAATTAAAAATGGCATAACTTAAAATATTTTTCTATGTGTATCAGTTTTATTTAAAAAATCTGAATTTTGTAAAAATCTAATGCTATTGTACAGCCCGTCTAACAAAACATGCACAATATTGAACATCATATTAACATTTTTGTTGCTAAATATTTAAAGAATAATCAATATCATAAATTAGTATATTGACAATAAACTCTTACAAATTAATTAAATGGGGGTATCTCCTTCGATGAGGTAAGCCCCATATATTGTGCTTCGGGGATGATCTTCCATGCCATATGTTGTGTCAACCGCAGTCAAGGAGATACCATCTTTAATTAAAATAATGAGTTTAGTTTTGGAAACAAAAGAATTGCAATTTATCAATAATTTCTTTGTAAAGATTGGTACATAAATTGTTATCTTAATATCTAATCAGTTACTATAAAAAATTCGACAAGAAAACAAACCTGAAGATATAATTAAGAAGTTTTATACTTATTTTTTAGTAATTACATTATGGTTCAAAGAATAAAATCAGCAAGTATACTTGTGGTTGATGACGATTTGGGTGTACGGGAATCGCTAAAAATGATCCTGATGGATAAGTATTACGTATCTACTGCATCACATGTTGATGAAGCTATCAATAGCTTAAAGATCATCAAACCAGAGATGATCTTCCTCGATATAAAAATGCCCAAGATAAGCGGCATGGACTTCCTAAGGGAAATGCACTTAAAAAATTCTACTATTCCGATCATTATGATTACGGCATACCCTTCCTCACAAACCGCAATTACAGCATTTCGTAGCGGCGCATTTGATTACATTATTAAACCCTTTGATCCCTCAGAGATACACACAGTGGTTGAAAGGGCGTTACAACATCGTGTCGAATCAATGGAAAAAGACAAGCTTGTGTATAATCTGAGGATGGACGTTCACAAAAACTTCTTCTCTACCACAGAATCTCTTTTACTTGCCATAGACGCTAAAGACTCTTATACTGCAGGCCACTCTAAAAGAGTGTCTTTATTGTTC
>JANLHY010000189.1 GCA_024653795.1 Candidatus Brocadiaceae bacterium
CGACGTCACCCCCAATTTGAGTAGCACCCCGATGTAGAGTCCAATCCCAACCAGAGCAAGGAGATTGGACATGAAGAAGCGATTTACCGAAGAGCAGATCATCGGGTTCCTGCGCGAGGCCGATGCCGGGATGCCGATCAAGGATCTCTGCCGCCGGCACGGCTTCTCGGAAGCCAGTTACTACCTCTGGCGCGGCAAGTTTGGCGGCATGGATGTTTCCGATGCCAAGCGCCTCAAGGCCCTCGAAGCCGAGAACGCCAAACTCAAGAAACTCCTGGCCGAGGCCATGCTCGAACGGGAGGTGACCCGTGAGGTGCTCCGAAAAAAGTGGTAACCGCACCCTTGCGACGCGAGGTGGTGCGGACCATGACAACGAAAGGCCTGCCCGAACGCCATGCGCTGCGGGTGGTACACATGAGCGCCAGCGCTCTGCGTTACCAGCCGGCCCCGGACCGCAACATCGTGCTGCGCGAGAGAATCAAAGCCCTGGCCCACCGCCACCGCCGTTACGGGGCCGGGATGATCTATCTCAAGCTCCGCCAGGCGGGCGAGATCGTCAACCACAAGCGGGTGGAGCGGCTCTATGCCGAGGAAAACCTGAAGCTCAAGCGACGCCGACGCAAGAAAGTGCCCCACACCGATCGCCAGCCGCTGATCCGCCCCGACTGGGCGGATCAGGTGTGGTCGATGGACTTCGTCTTCGACCGCAGTGCCGACGGGCGGGTCATCAAGAATCTCGCCATCGTCGATGATGCCACCCACGAATCGGTGCTCATCCGGCCGGAACGGGCGATCAGCGGGGTGATGGTCACCCGCATTCTGGACGAGCTCGCGCTCACCCGCGGCCTGCCGAAGATCATCCGCACCGACAACGGCAAGGAGTTCTGCGGACGGGCCATGCTCACCTGGGCGCATCAGCATGGTGTCACCCTGCGTCTCATCGAGCCCGGCAAACCCAACCAGAACGCCTTCATCGAGTCGTTCAACGGAAGATTCCGCGACGAGTGCCTGAACGAGCACTGGTTCCTGAATCTTGAACACGCCAAGATCCTCATCGAGGCCTGGCGCAAGGAATACAACGAGGAGCGACCGAAGAAGGCGCTGGGCGGACTGACACCGGCCGCCTATGCAAGACAACTGGCCGAGAGATCGGCTACAGTGATCACCGGACTCTAGACGGAAGTGCTACTCAAGAAGGGGTGATGTCG
>JANLHY010000134.1 GCA_024653795.1 Candidatus Brocadiaceae bacterium
GAGGATAAGAAAACTTCATAATTCGAAATTCCTTGTTCGATATTCGTTATTCATTATACGGTTAAATTAATCCGTAATTTTAACTTAGCGCTTATGGGGGAGGCGGGAGAAACCATCCATCACCTATTCATGGCCAAATTGAAGGGATACATCCAGAACGACGTGTACGCAAAATATCGAGAGCGCTATAAACAGTGCATTCGAATGCTCAACGGCCTCGAGAAGTCGCTTGAACAGCACCTTCCCGAGAAAGAACGCCGTTGGGCCGTCGCTGAGGCAGCAGGCGAGTATAGCGAGCCACAGGAGTTACCGAACACTGAACACCGAACACCTGAGTAGTTACGAAAAAATTACTTATAGCGGACAATGACAAAAAAATGAGTATTGCTAGAATTTTACAGGTTATAGGGATTATTCTTGTATTGGAAGCCCTTTATTTTGGGATTGCAAGAGATTCCATGAAGACTGAGGTTATTTTTTTATTTATTGGCGGCATGATTTTTTATGTAGGACGTATTTTCGAGAAAAGAAATAAGTGATGTAGTAGAGCCAGGTTTAAAACCTGTCTGTACTTCACCGCAAAGGGCGCGGAGACTTCGTCGTGAGCTCAGTCGAACGAACGCAGAGAAATGCGGACTCCTCCCCCTGTCGTAAACATTCGGTAAAGACGTTATGCACTGCCCATTTTGTCATTCCCGAATGCTTTTATCGGGAATCCAGCCCATCAACACACGCCTGGATTCCCGCTAAAAACATGCGGGAATGACATTTGTAAGACGTGTTTACCGAATATTTACCCCCTGTCCCCTCACGGCTTATCATTACCCACATTTTTTAGCCCCGTTAGGGGATGACGATAATAGGCAGGCAATTTATTGCCTGTTGGAGAATGAAAAGGAAATCAAGTCCCAGAGGGACGGCTGAATCTGTTAAGATTATGGACGACATCTGTTCAAGGCAGGTTCATGCCAACCGTCCCTATAGTATTACCCTGTAAAAACTTCTTTTTTTGTAAGTTTTTTCGAACCACAAAGACACGAAGATCACAAAGAAGAATTTGGGGTATCAATTTAGTGTTTTGAAAATTAAGCCCTGTTAAGGGCGTACTGTTTGTAGCAATTAATCGTTAAGATACGATTAGCTCCGTAGGAGCGACCTGTATATGATTGATATGCAAACA
>JANLHY010000141.1 GCA_024653795.1 Candidatus Brocadiaceae bacterium
AAACAAGGGTCGATGCAAAAACGATTTAAAATCGGCAATCTCACTATAAACACGGGAAGTGTCAGCCGTGTGTTTAAGGGGATTCGAAATCCTTACCAAATAAAGGAACTCATTAACAAAGAAAAGGCCTCTGAGTATGAAAGGCGTACCTTATTAAGAAAAATATTGTAGATATTTCCGGATTATACTATGCCTAGACACTTCATAAGATATATCTATTCAGGTATTTTCGCTATCTCTTTCTTCTTATGTCTAAAAATTACAATTCCTTCCCTTGCAGAATCTGCCGATACCCTCGATAGTGAAATTATAAAGAAGTATCAAGAAATAATTCTGCAAGAACCTTCCAATACTAATGCGCACTTTAATCTGGGTATTCTGTATTACAAAAATTCCCTGTTCGATGAAGCGATTCGAGAGTTTCGCAAGGTGCTCGATATTAATCCGAATGACTCTGAGGCTTACTATAATCTCGGAAACATTTTTAATAAAAAGAATCTTTTTGATGATGCTATTGAGTCATATAAAAAAGCCATAGCCATTACTCCGCGTGATGCAGGGATTTTTCACAACCTGGGAAATGCTTATGCCAGTAAGGGGATGATCGATGATGCCATTTCCTCGTACAAGAAAGCCATTGAGATTAACCCGAATCTTGCGGAAAGTCACAAAAATATTGCATACCTTTACAGGAAAAAGGGACAGACGTCTGAGTCCATTCAATCTTTTGAGAAAGCCGCTAAATCCAACTCCAAAGACATACCTATGCTTTTGGATCTGGCATCCACTTACGAATCGAACGGATCACAAGACCGTGCCATTCTTACCTACAAAAGGATATTATCAATAGACCCTAATCACAAAGACACAAAAAACAGACTCGCCATGCTTTATAACAATAATGGTGTATCACTGGCATTACTGGGAAAAAGTGACGAAGCGATTTCTGCATATAAAGAAGCCTTACAAAATAAAGAAGACTTTAAGGAGGTATATAATAATCTCGGCGCCGTCTATGCCGGCAAGGAGATGGTTGACGATGCAATTGCCGCATACAAAAAAGCAATTGAAATCAGCCCGAATTTTGGGGAAGCTTATAATAATTTAGGAGTTGCCTTCACAAAAAAAAAGAATTACGATGAAGCCATTTCTGTATTTAAAAAAACACTGTCTTTAAATAAAAATCACGCAGGCGCACATTTTAACCTGGGTGTAGTTTACTCAGAAAAAGGAATGACCCCGGAAGCTATAGATGAATACAATGAAGCTTTGCGACTGACCCCAAACGATCTTCCAACGCTTTATAACCGAGGCATCCTTTATATACAAAGTGGCAGGTTAAATGATGCCACAGCGGATATGAAAAAAATAATCGGGATTAATCCAAAGGTGTCTGCAGCCTATCACAAGCTGGGAGCAGTCTATCAAAAGCAGGGACAGATCGATGAGGCAATTGCCGAATATAAACGAGCATTGGAAATATCGCCCGATCTTAAAGAGGCGTTAACCAGTCTTGAAGAGGCTTATCGATTAAAAGAAAGAAAGGCTAAAGACCAGGGGAGCAGGGGAATAAAAAAAAGATAGGTTGTATATTCAAGGAATTTCAAAGCTTATGTAATTGTAGAGCGAGACTTCGTCGGGAGCGCTCAGTCGAACGATTTATCTCGCCTGAAGCGATAAAAAGGTAATCAGCAGAAAAGATCAGGGTATTACACGTAATTACACGCCTTGAAAAGGGCGGCGCACCGGCCGTCCTTCTCGAAGTGTTGAAACGTTGCGACAATGGGCAGTTTGAACATCATATAGCAACAGGATTTGCTCCAGAACCTGAAAAAGACATGATTGCATTTGCCAGAGGCATTGTCAAACTTTTCAAAAACCCATCTCTTGCCAAACAGATGGCCGAATGTGGATACCAACGATTGAAGGCCTGTTTTGATATCAGAGAAACGGTATCGAAAACAGAACATTTGTATAAGGAATTGTTGGAGGGAAAAATTCAGAATGTGGAGGTAAGAAGATAGAAGTCAGGAGTCAGAATTCAGAAACCAGAAGAAAAATTGTTACGATTATTTCTCTGTGTCCTCTGTGGTAAATTTTTGGTAAGAATAATTCGGAGTTTAGGAGACGACATGTCAATTAAAGAAAATTTAGAGCAGGTAAAACAGAACATTGCTAATGCCGCCGTAAAGGCAGGGAAAAGGCCGGAAGACATTGTTCTGGTCATGGCAACAAAAACGGTTGATACGGAACGAATACGCGAGGCCATTAAGGCCGGTGGTCGTATTATCGGGGAAAATAAGATTCAGGAGGCCCTGAAAAAATATGAGGCGCTAAAGGACGAGGGCGCGGAATGGCATTTTATCGGACACCTGCAGACGAACAAGGTCAAAGACGTTCTTAAATTTGCAAACATGATCCATTCTGTGGATCGTTTATCTCTGGTAGAAAAATTAGACCAGCGACTTCAGCATAAGGGACGCTCAATGGATATTCTAGTACAGGTCAACACCTCTCATGAGGAAAGCAAGTATGGCATGTCGCCCGAGGAGGCGATTACCTTGGTCAGGCAGACAGCCAAATACGACACATTAAAGATATATGGGCTTATGACCATCGGCCTCTTTACGAAGGACGAAGTAAAGATTCGGAAGTGTTTTAAGGTATTAAAAGAGATACACGATAACATTATCAAAGAGGGCATCGACAGGGTACAGATGAAATATCTCTCTATGGGCATGTCGGGAGATTACCAGATAGCAATCGAGGAGGGCGCAAACATGGTGCGCATCGGAACGGCGATCTTTGGCGGCCGCATTACCCCCGATGCTTACTACTGGCCTTCAGAGAAAACCGATGCAGACCGGGCAAAACCAGCGTGAGTCTTTATTACAGAGACGCGAAGATCACAAAGGGAAAAAATTAGTCCTTTCTCTGCGTCCTTTGCGCCTTTGCGGTGAGAAAAAATAAGCACGAGTAGACATGGGTTAAGCAAGGCGAACCCATCATTAGTTAAATTACGCCTTCGGTAACTATTTCTATTTACATGTAGGGGTAATTCATGAATTACCCCTGCCAGATTGAAATTCCGTATCAGTCCCCCCCTAACCCCTCCCCCCAGGGGCGTGGGAAAAACGTTTCCTCCCCCTGTCCCCCTCACTGAGGGGGATAAAGGGGGAGGGGGGAGGTCAGGTGGGGGTGCTGAACTGTTACAAAATTCCTTAACATTAAAGTATGAAAAGGTTCAGGCTGTAAATTGAAAGCAGTTGTAAAAACAAAACATTCTAAGGGAATGGAATACAAAGATGTTCCCGTTCCCAAAATAGGCCTTAGGGACGTGCTTGTTAAGGTCAAGGTTGCTTCTATCTGCGGTACGGATGTGCATATCTTTGACTGGACACGCTGGGCGCAGCGCCGCTTCACACCACCCCGCATCATCGGTCATGAATTCGTGGGGAACGTTGCAAAGATCGGTGAGGAAGTAACACGCGTAAAGGTTGGAGATAGGGTTTCTGCCGAAAGCCATCTGACCTGCGGGCATTGTTACCAGTGTAATAACGGATATTCAGAGGTATGCAGGAATTTCAAATTGCTGGGCGTCGATCACGACGGCACCTTTGCCGAATACCTCGTTTTGCCTGAACACGTCCTGTGGAAAAACGACCATAAAATTCCCGATGAATGGGCAACCATCCAGGAACCCTTTGGAAATGCAGTTGATACTGTCCTGGCTGAGGATGTCGCGGCAAAGACAGTCTTAATCCTTGGCGCTGGACCAATCGGACTCTTTGCTACTGGTATTGCCAGGGCATGCGGCGCCTCGTTGATCATCGTCTCCGATCCCAACAACTACCGGCTGGCCATCAGCAAGAAGCTGGGGGCACATATCGCCGTCAATCCCAGAAGGCAGGATGTTACACAAGTTGTCATGGAAGCCACAAAAAATAATGGAGTGGACGTTGTCCTGGAATTTTCCGGCAACAACCGGGCGCTGAATCAAGGCTTGAAGGCCATTACGCCCGGAGGGAGAATTTCCATTTTGGGTATTTATGAAAGGCGTGTTAATATTGATCTAAATAAAGAGGTTGTTTTCAAGAAGATTCGTATTTATGGGATTACCGGCCGCAAGGTATTTTCCACATGGCACAAGACCTCACGTTTCTTATCAACAGGGCTTGTCGACCCGACCCCCGTAATTACCCACCGGTTTGCATTAAAGGACTATGGAAAGGGCATGAAACTCATGAAGGATGGGAAGTGCGGAAAGGTTATTTTAAGTATTTAAAGATGTTGTTTGGCCACGGATTTACACGAATAGACACGAATATTTTTCAAAAAATCTATAATTCTGTTTATCCTCAACTCAGCAGCAATATTTAGAATTTAGTTGAGAAAATGCTGCAGAAGGCTTATATATACAAAAGAGGTGATGCTGTTGGAAAAAGAAAAGATTGTTAGAAGTAGGGAAAATGGTTGGTATCTAGCTAATTGATCATATCATTATTCGAAAGGATAAATATTTTAGTTTTCAGGCTGAGGGAATGTTAAAGACCGAAGGGAGTAAATAAAATTAAGGAGAATTCAATTATGTCCACAACTTTAAAAAATAAACTATCCAATTTAATTAATGAAATAAAGGAAATCAAAAAAAAGGTAATTCTTCTGGAAATAAAAAAAACACACAGCACAAAGCACAAATTAAATAAATGGAAGTTGCTGGGAGAGAAAGTATCATCAAAATGGAATAAAATCTCGGCAGTAGAAGAAATAAGGCAACAACGGGAGAAATCCTGGTGAAGAAACTTACCGTTGATAGCTCGATTATTATTTCGTCTCTTTTGAAAAACGAACCACGCCATAAAGAAGCGTTGTTAATATGGGAAGATGTGATGAAAGGTAAATGTTTTGTAATTAACCCATTTTCTGTTTTAGTCGAAGTTGTGGCGGCGATAAGAAGAAGAACAGGTTTGGCATCTCTTGCTATGGAAGTTAAGAAGGAATTAATTGATACAGAAAATGTTTCTTTTGTAATTCTTGATGATAAATCAGCTATCGAAGCGGCAGAGATTGCAGCAAAGACAGGTCTTAGAGGGATGGATGCTTTGGTGGTTCAGGTAGCAAAAGAGTATAATTCAGAGCTTATAAGTTTTGATAAGGAAATGATGAGGAAGTCACGGGCGATCTTGAAAAAGAGATAGAATGTACCATCGAAGATTCTAAGGGAGACAGACATGACAAAAGAGGATTTACGAAAGATTATATAAGGTATAAAAATAAAATGAGATGTTTTTAAAGTGATAAATTCATCAAACAGGAAAAGTAAAATTCATGGCAGATGTTCACAATAAAAAAACCAGAAGTTATAATATGTCAATGATCAGAAGCAAGGATACAAAACCGGAAATCATGGTCAGGAAATTCCTTCTGATAAGACTGATAAACCATAATAAAAAGATATCTTTTCTAAGCTTTTAATGGGAAAGCCCAATGTCTTCCATGAAAAATATACAAGTCGCTTGTGCGATCATAGAGCATAACGGTAGAGTCCTTGCTGCTCAGCGCAGCGAGTTCATGAGTCTGCCGCTCAAGTGGGAGTTCCCCGGCGGAAAGATTGATGACGGCGAGAATCCTGAGGAGTGTCTTATACGTGAGTTGACTGAAGAACTCAACATCAATGTAGCAGTCGAGTTCTTGTTGCCACCCGTAAATCATGACTATACCAATTTTTCTGTCATGCTTCATCCCTTCATCTGCACTATCGTTTCTGGTAAAATCATTCTCCATGAGCACAAGGCGATTGTTTGGTTATCGCCGCAAGAGTTAACATCACTTGACTGGGCTGCTGCTGATATCCCTGTAGTTTTTGCCTATCTTGAAAATCTGAAAAGGAATGTCTTTCAATGACCTTGAAGACGGGGCTATATGAACAGTTGATCAATATGCTACTTGATAGCGCGGTAAAAAAGCTGTCAGATGGGCATTATGAAATCCAAAAGGAAAAGATCGACGAAGCCGAAGCCCACGTTGTTCTATCAAAATACTTACAAATAGTTATCCAACAGTCTCTCCGTTCTTTGCCTGTCGAAAGACGACTCGAAAAGCAGATTGAGACGTGCAATCAAATAATCTCATTCATTAAAAACTTTACAAATGATGAGTCATTAACTGATACTGCTATCCCCGCGGATACAGAAATTCTACTTGCAATCCTTGACAGCACGAGTATACCGCCCGGAACAAGAAATAATATTCCACGACCTCTTACCCGTCTTTCTCAAAGCTCCCTGTTTACAGGGTCACGGACTGAACCGACCCTTGCCAGTGAAATTAAGAAGGAAATCCTTTCCGCCGACCGAATTGATGTTTTGATGTCTTTTATCAAGTGGAGTGGATTAAGGATTCTCGCCAATGAACTCAAGGAGTTTACATCACGCCCTTCTACCCGACTGAGGATTATCACTACGACCTATATTGGAGCTACGGATATCCAGTGTCTCGATTTCCTCCGAGGGCTTCCTAACACAGAAATAAAAGTCTCGCTGGATGCAACGAGAACCCGCCTTCACGCCAAAGCTTATCTATTCTGCCGTGATACAGGCTTCACCACGGCTTATATCGGTTCGTCAAACATCTCGAATCCTGCCTTGACCAGCGGGCTTGAATGGAATCTGAAGATAACCGCTGCAGATGCTAAGGATATCATCAACAAGTTTGAGGGAACCTTTGAAACGTACTGGAATGACAACGAATTTTTAACCTACACCCCCGAAATCCGCGAACGTGTTGTGAACGCCCTGAAACTTGGCAAAGAGCCTTCTGTATCCATTACAAACTTTCTTTTCGATATCCGGCCTTATTCATACCAGCAGGAAATATTGGACAAACTCGAGGCAGAACGGGAGGTTCACGGCAAGTTCCGCAACCTTATTGTATCAGCAACGGGAACAGGAAAAACAGTTGTGGCAGCCTTTGATTTTAAACGCTATTTCCAGAAAAACCAACAAGCCACTTTTCTGTTCATTGCTCACCGCAAGGAAATCCTCGAACAAAGCTTGGCGTGTTTTCGTGCAGTTCTCCGTGACCAGAATTTCGGCGAATTATACGTAGGAAGTTACCGTCCTACTAAGAGCAATAAATTGTTCATGTCTATTCAAACCTTCCATTCGCAAGAGTTTTGGAACAATACTGCCACTGACTACTACGACTACATTATTGTTGACGAATTTCACCATGCCGAAGCCCCAACATATCGTAAGCTTCTAGAGTACTATACCCCAAAAATTTTATTAGGATTGACCGCCACTCCAGAGCGCATGGATGGCAGGGAAATACTTGAATTCTTTGATGGACGCATTGCTGCTGAAATCAGGTTGCATGAAGCTATAGAACGTAAGATGCTTTGTCCGTTCCAGTATTTCGGAGTATCAGACTGTGTTGATCTGAGCAGGCTGGCGTGGTCGCGAGGCGGGTACATTGTTTCTGAACTCGAAAAAGTCTATACCACCAATGATATCAGGACTCGTCTTATTTATGATGCAGTCCGGAAATATATCCCAAACGTTGAGGAGGTTAGAGGACTTGGCTTCTGCGTCAGCATCAAACATGCCGAACACATGGCAAAGACTTTCAATAAATATGGTATACCATCTGCATTCCTTGTGGGTAGTTCAGACGAGAAGACTCGCGAAGATATTCAGTATCAATTGCGAAATCGTGAAATAAAGTTTATATTTGTTGTTGATCTTTTCAACGAAGGGATTGATATCCCTGAGATCAATACGGTACTGTTTCTAAGACCTACCGAAAGCCTTACTGTCTTTTTGCAGCAGCTTGGCAGAGGATTACGCCTTTATGGAGGAAAGGAAGGGCTTACAGTCCTCGACTTTATCGGGAAAGCCAATCGAAACTATAACTTTGAACAGCGTTTCCGTGCTTTAATGGGAAGGACACACAATTCAACACAAAAAGAGATTGAGGATAATTTTCCTCACCTGCCAAGCGGCTGTGTTATTCAACTGGAAAAGGTCGCTCATGAATACGTCCTTGAAAATATCAGGCAGGCAATACACCAGGCAGAGCTTCGTTGGTTAATAGAATTGTATCATTTCATGCCGATACCGGCAAAGAACTGTCGCTTGCAAGTTTCCTAGAAACCTATAATCTTTCCTTATATGAAATATATCGTAAGAATGCATGCTGGTCTAAGTTGTGTGCAGAAGCAGGAATAATTCGAGACTTCAACGATCCTGACGAGATACCTTTGACAACAGGTTTTGCACGGTTGCTTCATGTGAATTCACGTCGGTATATTGACTTCATCCTAAAATTACTCAGGTATGGTGATGTGGCAGAGGAAAAATTAACAGAAGAAAATCGGCGGATGCTGCTTATGTTTCATTACATTCTCTGGCAGAAAGCGCTCCCAAATCTTGGATTCAGTTCTCTGCGGGAGAGTATTCGTCGTCTTTGTGCAAATCGGTACATGGTGAAGGAATTAGAGGAAATTCTTAATTACAACTATCAGCATATTCAATTTGTCAATAAATCAGTTTCATTTCAGTATCCATGTCCGATCGATCTTCATTGCCGGTATATTCGCGACGAAATCCTTGCGGCGTTTGGGCTATCAACGCTGGAAATCAAGGCTGAGTTGCGGGAAGGTGTTAAATACATTGAGGATTATAAAACGGATCTGTTCTTCATTACCATGTATAAGTCGGAAAAGGATTATTCTCCAACTACAATGTATGAAGATTATGCAATCAGCGACACTTTATTTCATTGTCAATCTCAAAGTACGACATCAGATACGTCAAAAACCGGATTGCGTTATATAAATCATATGAAAACAGAAAACAGGATTCTACTTTTTGTTCGCGAGTATAACGAGGAGAATGGCTTTACATCTCCTTATTATTTCCTTGGGCCGGCCAATTATGTGAAACATGAAGGCAGTCGACCGATGAGTATAATTTGGAAACTTGAACATCCAATGCCAGCCCACTTATGGAAAGAAACGGGAAAAATGGCTGTCGGATAAATAACTGAGTACCACTTTAAATCTTTTGTCTGTCGATGCCATAATTTGCTTACAGGATGCGGATACAGTAGAATTCAGAAAGAGGAATACAGAAAACAAAATTCAATATTTACGATGGTAAATTTTTCACGGTAAATGAAAACTTTCCAAAACTGACGTCCGATTATCTTAAACAACCATTAGACTACAGGGTCTCTGAATCCAATATGCAATTGACCTGTAAGGATTATCCGGAGAAGTTTTTGAATATATTTCTTTTGGAAAATATTTTTATTAGTTGATTTATATGAATAAACTGGATTTTATCACTGAAGAACTAGAGAAACTGAAGTGTCTAAGGGTCACAAGTGTCTAAATCAAATCTTTCAAATTGATAAATTATATCCGAAGGGAAAAGTTAAAGACACATCATTGCTACCACAAAAGACAAGGATTACTTGAAAAGCCAGGATAAACAACAAAAAGTAAAAGAACATGATGCCACATTGACCCCGTTAGATTGTAAACATCTAACGGGGTTGACCAGCTTGTCTGTAAACTTTACGACCTCACGCAGGATAAGATTGCCCTGTGGAGGGGAAAATGTGTATGCCGTCTGTAAGTTAGTCAAAAATCAGCCTGGGAAGGTAAGCAGTACGTTTGTTATAATAAGAAAAGTAAATTGAGTATTGAAATGCAGAACATTTTAAAATAAAAAGGAGACTTGTAAAATGAATAAGGCAATTGAGAGAATAGCGATCGATCCAAAGATATGCAGTGGGAAACCCTGTATTAAAGGCACAAGAATACCCATACATATCATACTTGACCTTCTTGCCGCCGGAGAAGATTTTGATGGTATAAAAAAGGCATATCCCAACATTTCTGATAAAGATATCAGGGCATGCCTGAATTATGCGGCAGTTCTTGCTGATGAAGAAGCCGGGGTTACAACGTGAAGATTTTTGCCAATGAAAATTTATTTGAGCCAATTATTGATTATTTAAGGTCTTTAGGGAATGATGTGCTGAGTATCAGGGACTGCGGTCTTTCCGGTATTTCTGACGATGAGGTATATGAGAAGGCGTGCAAGGAAAACATGGTCATTATTACCATGGATAAAGACTTCACGAGAATATTCAGGTTTCCTCCAGGAAAATGCGGTGGAATTGTTGTCGCTAAATTATATAAAAGACCTGTTAGTGAGACACTTGCAATATTCAAAAAATATTACCAGTCTATCAAGGAAGAAGATATAAAAAAGAATCTGGTTATTATTACTCCGGAAGGTGTACGGATAAGAAGATCAACAAGATGACAGAATTTTCAATACTTCCTCACAATCTAAACTTGCGGTCTAAGGAAGCGAATCTTTTCAATTGACAGATTATATCCGAAGGGAAAAGTTTAATGGCACATTTTTTCCCCACTTCCGTGAGGACAGGGCTATCACGAAAGACGGGGATTACTCGAAAGCAAGAATAAACAACCCAAAACAAAAGAATATGGTGCCACATTGACCCCCTTAGATTGTAAACATCTAACGGGGTTGACCAGATTGTCTGTAATTTTTATAACCTGACATCTGATTACATAAAACAGCCATTGGATTGCAGGGTTTCTGAAATCCAATACTCAATTGACCTGGAAGGATTATCCGGAGAAAATCTTAATGGTATATAGAAGGATTTTTAAATAAATACTGTGGCATATATATTTTTAGATGAGTCGGGAGATTTGGGATTTGATTTCGAGAAGAAAAGAACAACGAAGTATTTTGTTGTAACTTTTTTATTTGTAAATGAGAAAAGACCCATAGAAAAGATAATAAAAAGCATCCATAGAGGGCTTCGTAAAAACTACAGAATAATGACCGGTGTTTTACATGCACATAAAGAAGAACCAATTACCTGTTCAAGATTTTGCAAAAAGATAATAAAAAAGGCTTGTAAAATAATGACGATTTACCTAAACAAACTTAAAGTATATACAAGATTACAGGATGAAAAACAGATTCTTTATAACTACGTCACAAATATTCTACTTGATCGTATAATAACAAAGAAACTGGTTGATAAAACGAAAAGGATTCATCTTATAGCTTCCAGAAGGGAGACGAATAAGTTTTTAAATGAAAACTTTAAAAATTATTTAACGAACCAGGCCAGAAACAATTATAGGGTTGATATTAAAATAGAAATAAAGACACCTTATGAAGAGAAGGGATTGCAGGCAGTTGATTTTATCAGTTGGGCAATCTTTAGAAAATATGAATATGGAGATGATAGTTATTACAATATTATTAAGGAGAAAATAGTGGAGGAAAATTCCCTATTCCCATAAACAGCAAAACCTCGTGTGCTATTTACGAGCAACCCTGCGGAAGCCCACACACGAGGATTTACTTGCTACATAAAAAAATATTAGCAAAAACAGGGTAAATTTGCAATAGCTATTTTTAGGATAACTTATGCAACTTCAGAGGCGGGATAATCAAAGTCCGTTGATATATATGAACAAACTGGATTTTATCACAGAAGAACTAGAGAAACTGAAAGAGGCGGGTCTCTTTATCAATATCCGCACGATCGAAGGGCCGCAGGGCGCATGGATCACGGTGGATGGAAAGAAGGTATTCAATCTCTGTTCGAATAACTATCTTGGTTTTGCCAACGATCCGCAATTAAAGTCTTCTGCACAAAAGGCTATTGAAACGTATGGTGTAGGTCCGGCGGCGGTGAGGACTATTGCCGGGACAACAAGCCTCCACAAGGAACTCGAACGAAAACTTGCACTCTTCAAAGGGGCTGAAAGCACGCTAACCTTTCAATCGGGATTCTGCTCAAATCTGGCCATTATTCCTGTAATCGTCGGTGAAGGGGATGTTGTCTTCTCTGATGAACTCAATCATGCAAGTATTATTGATGGATGTCGTCTTTCTAAGGCAAAGATTGTCCGCTATGGTAAAATTGCCAGAGGTGTTACCGAACCGAAATACACGTGTAGTCACAAGAAAAAAACTTCCAGAACGACGAAAAAACCAACAAAATTAAGGACTTGCAGCGCTTTTTTATTTTTTTACCTGAGGTGAACATCCGCTATAAATGATACCCAAGAGCTAAGACATTAAAAGTTGTTGTAAATGACCTAAATTAATCCTCCTTTAGAAAAGGGGGATTTCTTTTGCTGCCGTTCTTATAGATAAATCGTTTAATAATGTTATAATAAAAGACGACTCGATTGTATAGGAATTTTCATTTTATTTATAAAGGATATTTATTGCTTTAAAATATAAATATGATCAATATCAAACCATACGATTGTTTAACCTCCTCACAGGAAATCAAGCAGTGGTATGAAAAGAATTACTATTTGCTCTCACTGGCCGGTTTATGGCTAAAAGGAGGAGAACCCAATACCATGGACACTGCCCTGTTCGCTCAGGCAGAGTTGCGATTCCTGATCTGCAGATTATCGACGTATCGCGATGTATCGGCCTCTATCTCGCACTCGTTGGTAGCCCAGATTGCCCAGGAGGTTGAAGGTGTTTTTACAGATTTCGCCTTCCTGCCGCCGCCCAGGGATGTGGAAGTAATGGTTGCCTCAAAAATTCCCCTCTGGATAGGCACAGCCACGAAAGAACCTCCGTGTGCATTTGACGTGCTGGGTATAAGCAACTCGGTTGTCCTTGAGTTACTGAACCTGCCAAAACTCCTGCATTTTTCAGGTATTCCACTCTTCAAAAACGAACGCATGATGCGCCAGGAAATTCCCTTAATTGTGCTCGGTGGAGCCAGCGCGGCAGTCACATCAGTCTTGCATGGGCCGATAAAAGAGCAGGGATTTGGAAATAACTACGGACTTGTGGATGCCGTGCTTATTGGTGAAGGAGAATTTTCCATCAAACAATTTCTGGAGATAGTAAAAAAAGGAAAATTATCGGGGTTAAGCAAAGCAGAAATCCTGAATGCCTGTCATGGAAAGGTAGATGGATTCTATGAACCCGATAAATACGAACACCAATATAAAGTAGTCGTACAAAATCCAGAAACAGCAGGAAAAACAAAAAATTCGTTTTTGGATGAGGAATGTTTAATAGAGATCGTGCCAAAAGAGCCATATGCCGCATATCCTGTAAAAAGCGCAGTTGTATACGATCTTGATCAGGTAAGAACCACGGAATCAAGTCCTGTATGGTATGAAGAAGAAAGCATGGGTACCGGAAGCGTACAAATCAGTAACGGATGCCCCTGCTTCTGTTCGTTTTGCGCCGAAAGCTGGGAGAGAAAACCTTATCGGGAACGGTCATTATCAAAACTCCTGGAAGCAATGAGATCGGCAAAGGCGCACCAGGGCCTCGACACCATCAACTTCCTGAGTTTTAATTTTAATACCCATGCGGAACTATATCCCATGATATTGTCCTTTTATGAGGAAATGGCTAACGTCAGCCTGAAAAGCCAGCGGTTTGATCTATTATCCGCCGACCGGTTTCTTGCGGAAGTCCAGCAAATAATTGGAAAGACAACGGTAAGCTGTGGGATGGAGGGTATCAGTGAGCGGTTACGACGTTACCTGCACAAAAATCTTACGGAAGGACAAATCTACAAGGCATGTGAATTCTTATTTGAAAGGGTGATTAGAGAACTCAAGATATTTTTGATCGGTAC
>JANLHY010000151.1 GCA_024653795.1 Candidatus Brocadiaceae bacterium
GATGTTTGAAGGAATTTTAATTTTTGTATCTTCTCCATAAACTGGCAGTATAAAGAATTTATTGATTAAAATACTGCCAATATACCATGAATAAAGAATTCACTAAAACCTTAAAATCCGGTATTAGAGACAACAGGCATAGAGGCTCTGTAGGTGAATTTTTAACGGAAAAAATCCAGCCAGGCTCAAAGTTGTTAGCAGTCTCAGCCTATTTCACCATTTATGCATACGAAGCTTTAAAAACCCACTTGAACCAGATAGAACAATTGGACTTTCTATTTGGTGAACCTCGATTCATCAAGTCCCTTGATCCCAATAAAGTTGATAAAAAATCCTTTAAGATAGAAGACGAAGAGATAAAACTCAGCAATAGACTCGAACAGAACAGAATTGCTAAAGAATGTGCCGAATGGATCAGGCAAAAGGTTCAGATAAAATCTATAAAACATTCCAACCTGCTCCACGGCAAGTTATATCATATTGATAATAACGGCGTGGAAGAAGCTATTATGGGAAGCTCAAACTTTACGGTAAAAGGACTCGGTTTGTCTTTGAACAATAATATTGAATTAAACCTGGAAGTAGATAGCAAGCGAGACAGGAACGATTTAAAAGACTGGTTCTGTGAAATCTGGAATAATGACGAAATCGTGGAGGACGTAAAGGATGAAGTGTTGGCGTATTTAGAACAACTTTACACAAACCACTGCCCTGAATTTATCTATTACAAAACGCTTTATCATATATTTAATAAATTTCTTGCCGACCAATCCAAAGGCGGATTATTTACCGAAAAGACTCAATTAACAGAAACAGAAATCTGGAAGATATTATTTGAATTTCAGAAAGATGGCGTTAAAGGCGCAATCAACAAAATACTCACACACAACGGATGTATCATTGCTGATAGCGTTGGCTTGGGTAAAACCTTTGAGGCATTGGCAGTTATCAAATATTTTGAATTGCTCAATTATAGGGTTTTAGTGCTCTGTCCTAAAAAATTAAAGGAGAACTGGACTGTTTATCAAGCTCATATCAATAGTGAACTAAATCCCTTTATAAACGATAGATTTAATTACACCGTGCTATGCCATACGGATTTGAGTAGGGATGGAGGCATGTCTGGAGATATTAACCTTGCTACCATAAACTGGGGCAACTATGACCTTGTGGTGATAGATGAATCCCACAACTTCCGCAATAACACTAAGGGAAGAAGGGATGAAGATAACAACATTATCCGCAAAAGCCGTTATGAACGGTTAATGGATGATATTATCAAGGAAGGAATAAAAACAAAGGTTTTATTAATCTCTGCAACGCCCGTTAATATAAATCTGCGTGACCTGAGAAATCAGATTTACTTTATAACGGAAGATAAAGACGACACCTTCAAACAATCTATGGGTATTCATAGTCTGAAGGAGACAATTTCGGTAGCACAGCGTGAGTTTACTCACTGGGCTGATCACAAGAAAAATCCAGAGAGAAACGTTAAGGATTTGCTTGAAAAATTACCTTCCTCATTTTTTAAACTCCTTGATGAACTGACCATTGCCCGCTCCCGCAAACACATTCAAACGTATTACAAAGAGGAAATGAACAAGATTGGGTCGTTTCCGGAGAGATTAAAGCCCATTCCCATCTCTCCTCAGATAGACACAAAAGGCCGGTTTATGTCCTATGACAAGCTGAACGATGAGATTTCCAATTATCAGCTTTCCTTGTTCAACCCTTCCAAATATGTAAAAGATGAGCATAAGGATGTCTACGAAGAAAAGGCTGGAACGAAAAAAGCGAAGCAGATTGAGTTATTCCCTTTTACCCAGTCTGAGCGTGAACACTATTTAATCGGCATGATGAAGATAAATTTCATGAAGCGGCTTGAAAGTTCTATCAGCTCTTTTGCAATAACCATGGGCAGGACTATCACTAAAATTGAGGATTTGGAGGACAGGATTCTGCGGTTTAAACAATTTCAAAGCGAAAATCCAGAACTGGATTTTGACGACTTAACTATTGATGATATTGAAGATGAAGAATTAAAAGAGGCAATGGAAATTGGTAAGAAGCTGACGTATAAACTGGCGCATCTAAAATTAGACGAATGGCTGGGAGACTTGCAAAAAGACAAGGCACAGTTAAGCATTCTACATTCAACCGCCCAGGGTATAAGTATCGAAAGAGACGCCAAGCTCAAAGAATTAAAAAGGCTTATTGAAAATAAGGTTAAAAACCCTACCTTTACCAGAGACAGAAACCCTAACAAAAAAGTCATTGTATTTACCGCCTTTGCAGATACCGCCGGGTATCTTTATGATGCCTTAAAAGATTGGGTTTCCAGTGAGTTGAAGGTGCATATTGCTTTAGTAACAGGCGGCGCCAGTAATTGCAAAACCACCTTTATGCCTAAAGGTTACAAAGGACAAACAGAATTTAACCATATACTAACGAATTTCTCGCCGGTTTCCAAAAAACGAAACAAAATCACTTCGATGCCGCAAGATGAAGAAATTGATATTTTAATCGCTACTGATTGTATTTCAGAAGGACAAAACTTGCAGGATTGTGATTACCTTGTCAACTATGATATACACTGGAATCCTGTAAAAATAATTCAGCGTTTCGGCAGGATTGACCGTATCGGCTCCATCAATGAAGCAGTCCAATTGGTCAATTTCTGGCCTACAGATGATTTAAACAAGTATATTAACCTTAAAAATCGTGTAGAAGCTCGAATGGCCCTGGTGGACATTGCAGCTACAACTGAGGATAATATCCTGAACACAGAGGCAATCCAGGGATAAGCAATTGCTAAGATTGAAGGACGAAGTTCTCGACCTCGAAGACCTGGGCGAGAGTGTTACTCTGAACGAATTCACTTTAGATGATTTCAGAATTGAGTTGAGTAAATACATAGAGGCAAATAGAAAGGTATTAGAGGATGCCCCACTGGGTTTATACGCCGTAGTTCCCTCTCCTTCTGGTGAAAATGCACGTCTGGCAGACTATTCCAGATTGGATAAGGCAACGAAAGACCTTATAAGCAAAGGGGTGATTTTCTGCCTCAGGCAAAAGGGGGATGGTTCTGGTTGTGAGAAGGTAAACCCCTTACAACCATACTACTTCCTGGTCTATGTGAGAGACGACGGCGTTGTGCGGTATACATTCACCCAGCCAAAACAGATACTCGACATGTATCGCCTGCTCTGTGCCGGGAAAACAGTTCATTATGACGCATTGTGCCGTTTATTTGACGAACAGACCGAAAATGGCAATAATATGAAGGAATATAGCAGCCTGCTTGGGAAGGCCGTGGATGCCATTGTAAGCACATACAGGAAAAGGGTATTGCACCATTTATTATCAGGAAGGAATGCCATCTTACCCGACCAGCAATCACAGGTATCAGAGACAACAGATTTTGAATTGATTACGTGGTTGGTAATTAAATGACATGACAGATTTTAATCTATTACTCAACAGCATTAAATCCATTCACCTGCAATTGCAGGACAGTGCCGCTAAAGCTGTAAACAAACTGCTTACCATTCGTAATTGGCTGATTGGCTATTACATAGTTGAATATGAACAAAATGGTGAAGACAAGGCTCATTACGGGGGAAAATTGCTTGCAAATCTTGAAAAAGGACTGAAAGAATTAGGGCTGCAAGAACTTTCTGAGAGAAGATTGCGGGAGGCGCGTCTTTTTTATAAAACATATCCTCAAATATGGCAGTCAGTGACCGCCATATTGAACACAACCCAAATTCGGCAATCGATGACCGCCATTTTTAAATCAGATCAGATTGTGCAATCACCGATTCCACAATCTGTACCATCAGACTTAACAGACTTAATGGTGCCTCCTGAAAAACTTGTCAGCTTACAAAAAGCCCGAAGGGCTGGTATGATTATAGCCAATGAACAACCGAAACCAACAACAACCCCGAAGGGGTGAAATGTTATAGGGATGAAATAAAAGAAAATCATGGCCGGAACGTTCACACAAATATACATACAGGCAATCTTTGCCGTAAACGGCAGGTCAAATCTGCTGCAAAAACCCTGGAGCGATGAAGTATTTAAATATATGGCTGGCATCATCAAAAACAAGGGACAAAAGCCTATAATCGTCAATGGCGTTGCCAACCATGTGCATATGTTCGTTGGGTTACAACCGGCTATGGCCGTTTCTGATCTGGTCAGGGATGTGAAAAACAATACGACGAATTTCATAAATGACCGGAAATTGATTAGAGGTAAATTTTCATGGCAGGAAGGATACGGAGCCTTCTCTTATGCCCACAGCCAGATCGAGACTGTTTATAACTACATTTTAAGACAGGAAGAACATCATAAGCAGAAAACATTCAAGGAAGAATATTCGGATTTTTTGAAAAAATTTAATGTTGAATTCAATGAAAAATATTTATTTGATTGGTTGGAATAATAGAATGAATAATGATGTAAAATCTATAATAATTACTTCCCTTCGGGATTGTAAAGATTGTAAATTGAATTAAATGAATGTAAGCCCGAAGGGCTGATATGATTATAGGAAAAGAAACAACCGATTCTACCCAAAACCCCGAAGGGGTGACATTTTATCATGAGTAAAGACCTCAGGCAAAAAATAAAGGACGCCATCCAGCAACGAATAAATGCCTTTGCCACAGGCAATCTTGCTGATAATGCCATTGCGCTGTTTAAAGAATTGGGTTATGAAAGTAATAAGCGAATAACCCTCGACAAGGGCACATTTGAAGGACTATTTGCCGAACTTTCTGGGGCAAATAAGCAAAAGGTATTCTTCGATGACTGGCTATCTGCCGATTATCTCTTCCAATTAACTGAAGATGAAATCTCACGGCAGAAATCCCTTTTTTCGGTAAATCAATACAACCCGAATGAATATCAATCGTACTCTTTCGTGGCAATTGAATTGAAAAGTGAACATTACGCCAGAGGAAAGCTATCGCAAATTACCCGCGAGGTAAACAAGCTTTTTCCCATGCCGGTAATGATCCTGTTCAAGCACGGCAACACACTAACCCTTTCCATAATCAATAGACGCTTACACAAACGGGATGAATCAAAAGACATCCTGGAAAAGGTCACCCTCATCAAAGACATCCGCATATCCCCCGCTGGCGGGGGTGTCCGCAGGACGGGGGTGGAAATCCCCCTTAACAAAGGGGGCGAGGGGGTTGTTTCGGGCAAGGGGGTTGTAACCAGGAACGAGGGGGCGGTCACCCACCGTGCCCACATCGAAATCCTCTTCGACCTTTCATTTGATGAACTAAAAAACAAACACGGCTTCACCAATTTTGTGGAACTGCACGATGCCTGGCAAAAAACCTTAGACACTTCCGAACTCAACAAACGCTTCTTCAGGGAACTTGCCAACTGGTATTTCTGGGCAATGGACAATGTGGAGTTCCCCGATGATTTAGAAAAGAAAAAAGACGTCCGCAATGCCACCAATCTCATACGTTTAATTACAAGGCTGGTATTCATCTGGTTTATAAAAGAAAAGGAACTTCTTCCGGACTCGCTGTTCAACAAAAACCACCTGAACACCATCCTGACCGGCTTCAATAAAGACAATACTTCAAATGTATATTATCACGCTATTTTGCAAAACCTTTTCTTCGGCACACTTAATCAAAAAATGGGTGAACGCGGTTTTGCCAGAGAAGGTTCTCATTATGATAGGATGGAAGATTATGGAGTAAAAAATCTCTTTCGCTATCCCGATAAGTTTGTGATAAAAGAAAAGGAAGTTATTGAATTGTTCAAAGATATTCCATTCTTAAACGGTGGCTTATTTGATTGCCTGGATAAACCGGATGAAAAAAATGTGATTCAATATGTAGATGGGTTTTCCAGAAAGCAATCGAAACAGGCAAAAGTCCCCGACTTTCTGTTTTTCAGTGATGAGATAGAGGTTGATTTGAATGAAATTTTTGGCACCAGAAACAAGAAGTATACAGCAAAAGGGCTTATCAACCTTTTAGACAGCTACAAATTTACCGTTGCTGAAAACACGCCTATTGAAGAAGAAATCGCCCTTGACCCCGAACTTCTTGGCAAGGTATTTGAAAATCTTCTGGCAAGCTATAACCCCGAAACGCAGACGACAGCCCGAAAGCAAACAGGTTCTTTCTATACTCCACGCGAGATTGTAAACTACATGGTAGATGAGAGCCTGATTGCGTATCTAAGTACCGCCAGCATCCCTGCTGGTGGAAATGACTATAACTACCCTTTCTTCAATCCCAATGACGAAATCAAAATCCATCAGGGGAATCTACCCCATTGGCAGCAAGAAGATGTATTTTATTTTGTTACTTTCAGACTGGCCGACTCTATACCAAAAGAAAAGGTGGAGCAATTAAGGCAGGAGCGGGAAACATGGTTAAAAAATCATCCAAAAAACAAAGAAGGTAAATATTCGACAGAAGAATTAAAGGAATATTACAGACTTTTTTCAAAGCGAGTAGAAGAATGGTTAGATAAGGGGGCGGGCGGTTGCATATTAAGAGAAGAAAAATATGCACAGATCATTGCCAAGGCATTACTCTGTTTTAATAACCAAAGATATATCCTTGATAAATGGGTAGTCATGCCAAATCATGTTCATGTTTTGGTTAAACCACTAAAAAACTACAATCTGACTGATATTTTACACTCCTGGAAGTCTTATACAGCAAATGAGATAAATAAATATGCAGGGGGAAAAGGACAACTATGGATGCATGAATCATATGACCACATTGTCAGAAACAGAGAGGCATTTGAAGCCATACGCAATTACATACGTCAAAACCC
>JANLHY010000155.1 GCA_024653795.1 Candidatus Brocadiaceae bacterium
GATCGTTCGACTGAGCTCACGACGAAGTCTTTGCGGTCTCTGCGGTGAACTGAACTGTTGCCAAAATCGCAGTTACTTTGGCAAAATAGCCCAGATGCGGCACTGACCGCCCGAACCGCCTTCTATCTTGATGGGGGCAATAATAAGGGTAGCCCCTTTGGGCGGTAACTTATCGAGGTTGGCTACATTTTCAAGAATAAATTTTCTTGCGCTATTAATAGTATGATGGACTATGAAGTCAGTGCTAATTCCACAATCCCCGCTGAGGGTATCGATGCCAATACCCTTGATATTCCTCTTTGTTACCAGAAAACTAGTAGACTCTTTTGAATAACCGGGGAAGTGCATACTACCTTTTTTATCAAAGTTTTTATAATTGTCATAATCATGCCATCGTTTGCTCCATCCTGTATTTAATAGCACAATTGCCCCTTCGGGTATCTGCCCATTATCTTTTTCCCACAATAGGATGTCCGATGGTGAAAGGGTATAATCAGCGTCTTTCCCGGCCTTATCTGTTACATCGATGACAACTGCAGTACCGATCAGTTGTTCAAAGGGAATCTGATCAACAGAAGGCATACCTTCCTCAAAATGATTAGGCGCATCAATATGAGTTCCGAGGTGCTCCGGCGTACTATACTTTCCAGAAAATACCTTGTCCTTTCTCAAATTCGCAATGACTTCGTACTTAAATGGGGTATACGGCCCTACAGGCCAGTAGGCATTTTTTTCATTCAGTGGGTAGGTCATGTCAATAACCGTAGCCTTACCATTCATAACATCTTCAAGCATGCCCGCCCGCAAGCCTTTCCCAAACGAAAGCAACATTATTCCCATCGTAAGCATTTGCAGAAATATTTTCATACCACATTCTCCTTTTAATTTTAAGCGTATATCGACAAAACTGAACTATCCTTAAACTGACTTATGTCGTCAGACGATTTTACATAGTGAGTGCAAAAAGAACTAATCTCATTGTCTGGTAAAAGAGGCAGGAAGAGATACTAGCGGAAAAAAGGGGTGTCCTCAAGAATAAAATTAGCTGTGGCTAGCAGATTTTTTAATCGGCGGTTTCTACTATTCCCAATACCTGTTCATCTTTTACCTATGACATTACGTTTTTTTATGTTATAGTAATTTTGCATATAAAGGTTTTTTTCTTACTGTTCATAGTTGAATTAGAATGTTAACGAAACACGCATGAATATACTATTGATATACCCTGAGTTCCCGGATACATTTTGGAGTTTCAAACACGCACTTAAGTTTGTACGCAAAAAGGCATCCTTTCCACCGCTAGGACTGCTGACAATTGCCGCAATGCTACCGCCAGAGTGGTCAAAGCGCCTGGTCGACGTCAATGTGACAAAGCTCACGGATGAAGATCTGGCATGGGCGGACTATGCGTTTATCAGCAGCATGGTTGTACAAAGAACGTCGGCTCAGCATATCATTAAGCGTTGCAAGGAAGTTGACGTCAAGGTGGTTGCCGGAGGGCCTTTATTCACGAGCGAGCATGAACAATTTGAGAATGTCGACCATTTCGTACTCAATGAAGCAGAGCTAACCCTACCAGCCTTTTTAGAAGACCTGCATAATAATTGCGCCAGGCGTGTATACAGCACATCTCATTTTGCTGATATTCAAAAAACACCAACACCTCTTTGGGCGTTAGCCGATCTGCGGCAATATGCCTCGATGAGCATACAATACTCACGAGGTTGTCCATACCACTGCGAGTTCTGCAACGTGACGTCATTATTTGGACGACGTCCACGCACCAAAACTGCCGAACAAATTGTTGCCGAGTTGGACTGTTTCTATAATATGGGGTGGCGTGGACGCGTATTCTTCGTAGATGATAATCTCATCGGGAACAAAAAAAGCCTCAAGAACGAATTACTGCCAGCTTTAATCAAATGGCAAAGAGAACATGTGCCGATACCGTTTAACACGGAAGCCTCCATCAACCTGGCCGATGATGACTCCCTGATGCGAATGATGTCCGAAGCAGGCTTCGATACGGTTTTTGTGGGGATCGAGACGCCGGATACGGATAGCCTGGCTGAATGTAACAAAAAACAGAACAAAAACCGTAACCTGATCGAAGACGTGCGGCGTATTCAGCGAGCCGGACTGCAAGTACAAGCGGGTTTTATAGTAGGCTTTGACAATGATACGCCATCCATCTTTCAGCGGCAAATTGATTTTATACAGAAAAGCGGGATTGTGTCGGCGATGATTGGCCTACTTCAGGCCCCGGCGGGGACAAGGCTATACGAACGTCTAAAGCGGGAGGGGCGTTTGCTTGGACAGATGTCGGGGGACAATGTAGACGGTACAACGAACATTATCCCTACCATGGACATTGATATATTCCGGGACGGATATAAAAATATATTAAGACACATTTATTCCCCCAAAAACTATTATCAGCGC
>JANLHY010000156.1 GCA_024653795.1 Candidatus Brocadiaceae bacterium
TGGAGGGGATAATGAGAAGCAAAATACACAAAATACATATTATTTTATTTTGTATCTTTGTCTCTTTAGTGTGGACAAAATATCCTGTTTTCGCTCAAACAGACGGCCCGCAGCCTTCAGGTAATCCACAACAATTACCTCCAACACCTCCAACCGTTAGCCCCGCTTCTACAAAACAACTTTCTTACGGTACGACAACAACTTATAAATATTCGACAACACAACAGGATACTCAAGACAGAAACTCATTGAGAACTTCCGATATCCCTCAAAGATCAATCCCTGATTTACAACCTACAGCGCCATCTCCTATAGAGATTGAATTTCAAGAACGCATGCCTGTGATTCCAGGTATCGCGCATGGACAGCTTACTCAATTCGGATATGCTTTTTTTACATCAAACATATCAACATATGCGCCCGTATATGATGTTCCCGTGGAATCTCATTATGTTTTAGGACCGGGAGATGAGCTACGAATTACCATATGGGGTACTATTGAAAATACATATTCACAGACGGTGGATCGTTATGGCCGTATATATCTCCCTACAATAGGCCCTATAAGGGTATGGGGTCTTACATTTTCCGAGGCGGAAAAACTAATCCGTGAACATCTTTCCCACTACTACAAGGGGTTTCAATCAAGCATAACGATGGGGCAACTCAGGACTATCAAGGTTTATGTAGTCGGTGAGGTTAATAAGCCAGGTTCATACGATATCAGTGCGCTTTCTACCTTAATCAATGCGCTTTTTGCCTCAGGCGGGCCTAGCAGAATAGGCTCTCTTAGGAATATTGAATTAAAAAGGAATCATCATACTGTTGGAGTTTTTGATTTCTATGATTTTCTTCTCAAAGGGAATAAGAGTCGTGATTTTCGCATGGAAAGCGGTGATGTGATTTTTGTGCCGCCAATAGGTTCGGTTGCAGGAATCATGGGCCAGGTAAGGCGGCCGGCCATTTATGAAATAAAGGACCCCATTCGTGTTAGCGGCTTTATTGAAATGGCAGGGGGACAGGTGCCACAAAGTTATCTTAAACGTATACAGGTTATTCGAATTAAGCCAAATGCAGAACGGGAGGTTGTTGATATTGACCTCACCGATACCAAAAATGGAACTCAGCAGAATGATATCGAGATACGAAACGGCGACCTGGTTATTGTCTTCCCAACCGATCCACTTATTTATAATACCTGTACCCTTGAAGGAACTGTTAAATATCCCGGTGAATACGAAGTTAAACCCGGGATGCGGTTAAGCCAGCTATTAACACCGGACGCCCTTCTTCCAAATGCCTATCTGGATAAGGTAGAAATCGTACGGTTTAAAGAAGACCTTAAAGCAGACGTTATCCACATTAATTTAAAGAAGATATGG
>JANLHY010000157.1 GCA_024653795.1 Candidatus Brocadiaceae bacterium
AGAGGCGAAATATGATAAAGATGTTTAAGGAACGTATAGTTTTTGTTATTGCAACGTTTGTATTTTTTGGGCTGTTTCCCTTAATTTTGTTTAAAATGCTCGCATTTCCAAAGGCAAGTGCTGAACTGAAACAGGAGGTTCAAAGGAATCTTGAAGGCATTGTAACCAAGCAGAAAGACATGCTTACCTTATTGTGGGATGAAAGAAAGTCGCATGCCAGGACTATTTCAGATACCATTCAAAGCGCACTATTTATTCATGGGGATGATGATTTTGTAAGTCTGGTAAATGGAAGGGATGAACACGAATATTTAAGGCTTAAAACACAATTAGAGTGCATTAAGGCAGATTATGGTTATAAGGGAATTTTTGTTTGTGATGGAGCCGGTATTGTCCAAATAGCAACTGAAAACGAAAAATCATTAGTAGGCATGAATATTATGAAAGAAAAGCCTTTCCGTAATATTCAAGAGACCTTATATGACGGCAAGACGTATATTTCCGATGTGGTTAATTTTTCACCTATTGGAGATACTCCAGGAGAAAATGGGAACGGTTTGCCTTCGATGTTTATGTCTTACCCTGTTAAGGGCCAAAACCATGATGTGATGGGCGCTGTTATATTGTGGATGGATACATCGATACTTAATAAGGCGATGAAGAGCATCGTACTTGGGAAGACAGGAGAGGCCTATTTGGTAAACAAAGATGGTGTCATGCTTAGCGAATCGAAGTTTTCAAAGTATGTTAAAAATGCGAATGGTATGAACTCTATGTCTTATAAGGTCGTGGAACCCGATACCCAGGTGATAACAAAGGGAGTAGGAAAGTGTATTACGGCAAAAATCAGTGGTTATGATCTGGAGGGATACAGGGATTATGATGGGTTAAAAGTAGTGGGCGCTTGGACATGGCTTAAAGATTTGAACATGGGGCTCATTGTAGAAATAGACGCAGATGAGGCTTCGGGCGTAGTAGACAACATTAATTCGCTGATAATACCACTCATGGTCGTAATGATAATCCCGGCTTTTATCCTTGCAACGTTGCTTTACAGGAAACTTTCCACAGGGTATGTGCTAAAAGACATGTCCCTGCCAAAGAAGGCTACCCTG
>JANLHY010000165.1 GCA_024653795.1 Candidatus Brocadiaceae bacterium
TTCGTTTGGTAATTCTTTATCTTCCGTGGAATTTTTTGCCAGTCTCAGGTTGGCATTCAGATCCGCATTTCTTGGTATAAGCCGCTGGGCCTTTCGGTAGTTTAAAATGGCCCTGCCTAATTCTCCCTTACGGTAATAGGTATTTCCCAGATTATAATAGATTTGACCATGCTCGAATCCATGTGTCAATATGGTTTCGTATTGTGATGCCGCTTCTTTTAACTTTAGTTCTGCCTCTTGATTATTTCTTGCTGCAATATTCTTTGCAGCCTGCAGATATTTCTCATTCGCATCAGTAAATAATTTTATAGCCTCGTCTCTTGGTATATTTGATTTCTGATCCCCGATCGAAGTCGAGGACAAGTTTAGGATTTTGGATTTTGACGATCCGCAATACGCATCCCTCATTCCGCAACCCAAAAAGAGGATTATTAATAAAAAAAGAACCTTAGGGATTGACAATAAATAACATGAACAACTTCGTGTTGTAAAGACTTCAGGGCTAAAGCCCCGGTATGGCGTGTACCCACTAACCCCAGCCTTAAGGCTGGGGTTAGTGACGGTCATATCTGAATCCTGTCCTCGACCCGGATCGGGGATGGGCTTTAGCCCTGACAGCGCCTGATCTTCAAAGTGTCGGACAATAAACTTGTTCCGATGATTTATTGCCAATCCCTTAGCCCGGTATAGATTCAGCCCGATTATCCCTCTTAATTCCACCCTTGTGAAGGGGGGAAATGGGGGGTCAATAGCTTGATGTTTAGAAATTTCAAACTTTTGTGATTCCCCTCTAAAAAGAGGGGATAAAGGGGTGTGTAAGTTTGTCGTAACACACCCCCAGCCCCTCTCTCTAGAGGGGAGATTAAAAGTCGCTATCGAAGGCAGCCTAATTAAATAAGAAAAAAACCTTTTACAAAGTAATCGTACAAGGCGTGCCTTCATTATAGACGCTTCTCCAGTTTTGCGATGAGTTGTTCAGCAAGCTTTAAAGAATGATCCATTTCTTCCTTTGTTCCACCGTCTTTCGAAAAGCGTCGATAATCAAAATCGGTCAAACAGCGTGAAACCTCCCCAATTATATCATCACCAACCCCTCGTTGCTTTAATAAAATGCCGGCCTCATCGCCTGTAACACTTGCAGCAGAAATATTAAATTTATCCGCCAGGTAATCTGCCATTGACTTGGAAAGAGATGCATAAAACTCTTCAGGAACATTCCGTGAAAGCGCAGATTTTGCCAGCGCCAACCTCTTTTTTGCTATTGCGTGCGCCCGTTTATCCCTGGCATATCTGATATCTGTTTGTAACCTTTCTTTTTGTCTTGTTACAAAAAAAGAGGCTATGACTGCAATTGCCGGGATAGAAAGACACCCTATAATAAAAGAGTTTTTATAAATATACTCTCCTTGATTTTGCAATGAAGATAGATTTGTCATAATAGGCAGGATATCCTGGGTTAGTATTTGAGCTTGTTG
>JANLHY010000202.1 GCA_024653795.1 Candidatus Brocadiaceae bacterium
CGGATCGCTCGATTCCCCTGGATGACATTCCGAACATCCTACCTTCGGATCATTAAATATCTTCTCGCCCCTCTTCTGCGCATCCGTCAAACTACCATCCGCATTCCTGAACGGACTCCCCGTAAACTCAAGTGACCTGATGTAGCAAATCAACGACTCCAACCTCTCAGGTGAAAAGTTCTCGCTCCTGAACACAAACCCAGGGTCTCTTCCGCATACCCTGTCCAATGAGCTCGTTGCACCCACGATTTCATCCGGGTGTCCCGTAAACCCCTCATGCCTGAACGGCGGTAAATACCTTCCACCCCTGATGTACTTCACGTTCTTCCAGCTTCCCCATCCTTCGTCACCCAAGTCCCATATTACTCCGGTCGTCTGTCCCCTCTCGTAATGGCAACTGGCGCATGCGTACTCACCCTGCAAATTCCATGAAGCATCATTGAATATAAACTGCCCATACCGTACCAACTCTGTCTTATATGGTGAATGTTTTACCCTGTATTGCACCTCTGGCACTGTCAGCGGCTCACCACGGGGAAGCGGCTCCCACTCAGGACCCGTCTGGATCGTCGATACCACCTGCGGCGTACCTGCCATCAACTGACCAGTCGTCACCACCCCGGCTATCCCAAGGGCAGCTATTAAACCAATCTTTAAAGTTTTAGTAAACATGTTAAACCTCCTTCACCACATAAAAAATTGCAAATCCAACAATAAGACCCACACAGATATAAAAATTTACCATCTTCCTGCTCCGTCGTGTATTTCACTTCAGGAGACAATTTCTTCCCAACCACCCCCTTTCATTTTAAGATTTATTGTTGTTATTCTCTTAATTTTTTTCATAACTGACTGATATTTAAGCAATGAGAGTGCCAATAGATATGTGTCTTAAACATGCCACTCTATAACTGGTTAAAAAATAATAAGTTAAACAAACTAAGGCAAGATTTTTTATATTTCTCGTAAGACAGATGACATTTTAAAATTGACTAGAGTAAGTCAGGAGGGCTTCTTTAACTAAATTCAGTCTATGTTAGGTATTGGAAATCCAAGACTTAGATCAGTGCCTGAATATAGGCATCAATTCGCCCGTTCACTGGCAGTAATAATTCACCACAGAGGGCGCGGAGAGCGCAGAGAAATACAGATGGAATAATGCTTTAACTGAATAAGGTCTTGAAACTTTCTATTGGCAAAAATGCGTGTAAGGAAGGAGAATGGGAGCGAGGGAGAAGCGGAGAAACTAAGGATAGGTTTCTTATCCGTTAAAATCCCCTTGATTTTGCTAATTTGATAATTACAATGAGTTCAATAACAAATTCTATAAAAGTCAAGAAATGTTGTGATATACAGAATTCTTTCTGCCTTTTATAATTGTGAAATCTCTATATAGTGTAACTAGTGTCTTATCTGTGTTTATCGGCGTTTATCTGTGGCCTATTGCAGAATTTAAGTTATAAAACATCATGAAGATAGCCATTAATACAACATCTGCCATTGCAGGTGGTGGTGTTACTTATATAAAAAACCTTTTAACGCATCTGT
>JANLHY010000218.1 GCA_024653795.1 Candidatus Brocadiaceae bacterium
GATTAAATCTGCGCTATTATTTGTTTCAAATTCACCCACGCAGATATAAAGTTCCTTCCCAACATTTACAATAAAGGAATCATAGCCTAACGAATTCTGCAACGTTTTGGCCAACTCTTTCGCTTTCTCAAGATTTTCTTTGGTATTTTTATATGATACTACGCGTAATGTCCACTTATCTCTGATAATCGGCTTGTGCTGTTCAGTTTGTTTCTCCTTCGCAATGATCAATGGCTGTTCGCTTTTGCTTGCGGCTTTTTGAGGCGCTAGAGGAACCTCCTCAGTCTTTTGCCCAAAAGGAGACTTTTTCGTGACCTTCGGTTCTATCGTCTCCAACCATTCTTCTGCCTGATTCATTGTCCCCTTGTTATAACCAACTTTGTATCCAACAAAAAAACATGCAATGGATAAAAAAGTTGCCGCAATTGCGCCTATAATCAATGTCTCCTGTCGTAATGTTACCTCGTCTTTGCGCGGAACTTGTTCAGATTTAGCCGGCGCAGAAACTGTGGGCGATTTTACCGGTGTTTCTATTTTCCCCTTAAATGCTGGTTCTTCTGCCCGTGTATTTTTTATCCACTCCAACGGATCAACACTTGAAACAGTTGGCCTGGTAACTGGTTTACTTTCTGGAACAGAGGGTCTTGGTGGTTGCGAACTAACATCCTGCGGTTTAACTTCCTTCTTTTGAATATCCTCCGCCTTCTCTGTCTGTTTAAATATCTCGAAAAACTCCCTTGAATCACTTCCTTTTGTCATAACTTATTCACTCCGTTTTTAGGATGTACCAAACTTCTATTCTGATAAACTTTATAATAAATGTAACATAAAGTCAAGTGATTAATATCCTTAAAACAGAACACGTTGACACTTGTATAAATTGTGATATACTAAGTTCGTTTTCAATTTTACGGTTATAGTATTACTCTGTAAAAACTTCGTTTTTTTGTAAGTTTTTGTTCATTAAAGACTACTAAATCCGAAGCACGAAATCCAAAATTCGAAACAATTTCAAAATCACAAATTCAAATGTTCCAAACCTCGTTTTTAATTTCTTTCATTTGATATTAGAATTTGTTTCGGATTTCGATATTTGGATTTAGGACTTTGCATGTTTTTATAAAAAATCAGCTTCAGACACACTGAAATATGTCATCAACGATCAAAGGAAAGATACAACAGCTTCGCGATACTATTCGATACCATGACCGAAAGTATTATGTGGAAAATAATCCGGAAATTACCGACTATGAATACGACCAGCTTTTAAAAGAATTACAGCGCCTTGAAAAATTACACCCTGAACTCATTACACCTGACTCCCCTACCCAACGAGTTGGCGGTGAACCCATTACACAATTTCCTACCATAGAACACAGGGTACCCATGCTGAGCATCGACAATACATACTCCGATGACGAGTTGAGAGAATTTGATCAGCGTATAAAACGTATGACAGAAATCGAAACTCATCAAGATATTGAGTATGTTGTTGAGTTGAAGATTGACGGTGTGGCCGTTACCCTCTCTTACGAAAACGGTCTCTTCGTACGAGGGGCTACACGGGGCGACGGCTTTAAAGGAGACGACGTATCCGCAAACCTCAGGACGATACGCCAAATTCCTTTGAGATTAGAACTCTCAGATAAACAATATAAAATCCCGCCCGTCATAGAAATCAGGGGCGAAATTTATTTACCAAACAAGGAGTTTCAGAGACTGAACGATGAAAGGGAAGAAGAAGGCGAACCTCAATTTGCCAATCCCAGGAATGCTGCCGCAGGTTCGCTGAAACTACTAGATTCTCGCATTACAGCCCGGAGACGTCTACGCCTTTTTGCCTATGCCATAGGATATTTTGAAGGGATAGAACCCAAGACCCATATCCAGTGTTTGGAGCTTATTCGTAGATTTGGTTTGCCGGTAAATCCTCATGCCCGATTCTGCAACAATATTGAAGAGGTTATTCATTATTGCAATGAGTGGGGTAACCGCCGGGAGGAACTGGATTACATGGTAGATGGAATGGTCATTAAGGTCAATTCTCTCTGCCTCCATGATCAATTAGGCGTTACAAGTAAAGCGCCTCGTTGGGTAATCTCATTTAAATTTCAGCCAGAACAGGCTGTTACAAAAATAGAAGAGATTGTTGTGCAGGTGGGAAAGACTGGCACGCTTACGCCGGTAGCCAACCTCACTCCCGTCCTGCTTGCAGGAACTACCGTCAGTCGTGCCACCCTCCACAACTTCGATGAGATTCGAAGAAAGGATATACGGGAAGGAGACCATGTAGTATTGCAAAAGGCAGGTGAGATCATTCCTCAGGTTGTCAGCGTATTAAAAGAAAAAAGGAAAGGTAATGAAATACCTTTCACAGAACCTATCTCCTGCCCAGAATGTAAAGGAAAGGCAGTCAGAGACGACGAAGAGGTGTACCTGCGCTGCCATAACCCATTCTGTCAGGCACAGGTGAAAAGACGCATCCAATACTTTGCAGGCCGGGATGCTATGGATATAGAGGGACTGGGCCCGGCGCTTGTCGAACAATTGGTTGACAAAGGTTTTGTAAAAGATTATGCTGATGTCTATTATCTCAGGTACGAAGACCTGGTAACTTTGGAGCGCATGGGTGAAAAGTCTTCACAAAACCTGATCCATGCAATCGAAGAAAGCAAGCATCGGGATTTAGACCGCTTGATCTGCGCACTGGGTATACTGAATGTCGGCTTACATACCGCAGAGGTACTGGCAGAGCGCTTCGATACCCTGGATAAACTGGCGAATGCAACACAAGAAGAATTAGAAGGAATTTACGAAATCGGGCCTGTCGTAGCAAAAAGCATCTTAGGGTTTTTTCAAAATAAACATATACAAGAAATCATTGAAAAACTGAAAGCAAGTGGAGTTAATACCAAAAAGCTTGCAACTCAAAAATTAGTAAAGAATCCAAAGGTCGCTGGAAAATCTTTTGTTATTACCGGCACATTGCAAAAATACTCCCGCAAGGAAGCCGAAACGCTCATCAAAAGCCTGGGTGGACGTGTCCTGTCCAGTGTGAGTAAAAAAACAGATTACCTTGTCGCGGGTGAAGAACCGGGCTCCAAGCTAGACAATGCCAGAGAATTGAACGTTCACGTTCTTGATGAAGAGGCGTTTGAAAAAATAATACAAATTCCTTAGTGTAGGGTGGATTAAGCGTGAGCGAATCCACCAGATTTAGATGTTGATGGGTCTGCCATCGGCGGGTTCAGGTTTGCAACCTGAACCCTGATTTTGATAAAATAACGGCGCTATGCCATCGATAAGAATTTCAAAAGACTTCCCATCTGGAATTTATTACCTTACTTTCACAGTCAGAAATTGGTATTACCTGTTTGACAGGCACAACCGCTTTGCCATACTTGCAGGCTCATTGCAGTATTGCCAGAAACACAAAGGACTCAATTTGTATTCGTACGTTTTTATGCTTTAGGCTGGTTCAATCTTGCAGATTGAACCGAAAGGTTTGAATGGAATCAGGGACTTTGAATAATGCACGAGCCGTGAACATGCCAAATGTTTCGGTTCAA
>JANLHY010000242.1 GCA_024653795.1 Candidatus Brocadiaceae bacterium
TAAATGCCTGGCAATTTTTCTATGACAACGCTTTTTAATCCTTTATAGGTGGTAAAGTCAAGTTGGGAATTAAGCCCTAATTTGTCTAATAATGCCTTAAGTCTAAAAATATTTCGTGATCGGTCTGTAACCAAATTGAGCCGATAACGAAGTAATTCACGTACTTGTCGGGTTTCTTGATCTGCAATGGCAACCACCGGTAAAAATCCTTTCTGGAGAATGTGCGCAATGAGTCTGGCATCAATCTTATCAGTCTTTTTATGCCTTTTGGCAAATGCCTTCAATTCATAGGAGTTTGCAAGAAATACTTTTTGTGCATCAACAATATAAAACCAGGATGTCTCTTTATGCAAATCAACTCCAACATAATACATGGTGATTTCTCCTTTCTTAATTGATTCCTATATGGATCGTGTCGCCCACATAGTAACAGTTTTTCTGAGAAATCACCTCTCATATTATCAAGTCTTTCAAATTGACATTATTCTTCAACGATAAAGATTTGCCCCCCCCATTTCGGTTTAATCGGAGAACATCCAAACATCGAGGTTTACTATTTCCCAGACTTCTCCAAAACGCAATGGATCTTGAACCAGTAACATTCCACGATATATCTAAAAGCTGTAGAGGGAGGAGATCACAATATTAGTACCTACAATATATTGTAGGTACGCCAGTCAAGTAAATACCCCAATTTTGAAAAATTACTAAATAGTTATTGTTTATTATACAATATTTTTATATCATTATAAATTATAGCGGGGTAAAGATTTTTCTAATAAAGAAAGGAGAATGATAATATGGGAGTAACTGTGAGTAAATTTAAGGCAACGCATCAAGCGGCAGCTGGTTTATTAGGAGAGATTGGGTCTGTTAGTGGACAACAAAGAGTTGATAAACTTAACGCATTAAAGGGGGCTTTATTAGCGCATGTTGGCGAGGAAAATAAAGTTATAACAGAAGCAATGGGTAAGGCTAATGCCACTACATCATTTAAGTCGTCAGGACAATCATTTATGGATGACCTCGGTAACGTTGCTCAAACGGCATTGTTGCCTTTTTTTGATAAATATTCATCTGTAAGTGCAGCAAATAGTGATGGTTTTTCAAATGATTTCAGTGGTATAAAGAGTGCACTTGTGGATAGGATAGCATTTGAGGAAGGAAAGTTTTATCCAGAACTCGAGAAGTTAGGTTATTAACTCTGTGAGATAACTTGTTTTTCATAGCAAACAAAAAGTATAATATTTTTTGTTTTACAATTTCGGTTTTACCTTTACCCCGCTTTAATT
>JANLHY010000251.1 GCA_024653795.1 Candidatus Brocadiaceae bacterium
TGTTCCTGACGTTAATAGAGCGTATGCAGATATGGTTGATTTGATGTACGTGGTACCGTTTGGCAGGTTTTTGAGAAATTCTCACCGTTGGGGTGCGCACGCCATGGTGATCACTGTAAGTATACACATGCTTCGGGTGTTTTTGACAGGTTCGTATAAGCCGCCAAGACAGTTCAACTGGGTAATAGGTGTGACCTTATTGGTTCTCACACTTTTATTAAGTTTTACTGGATATCTGTTGCCCTGGGACCAGTTGGGATATTGGGCTATTACTGTTGGCACGAATATGGCGCGCGCAACGCCACTTTTAGGCCATGAAGGCCCGTTTGCTTATATATTGGGCATGCGGGCAGATAACGATATCCGTTTTGCATTGCTAGGAGGAACAACAATAGGAGCCCCTGCATTATTGCGTGCGTATGTCTGGCACTGTATAGCAATACCTGTTATAGCTTCTGCATTGATGATGATGCATTTCTGGAGAGTACGTAAAGACGGGGGTATCTCAGGTCCATTGTAATTGTTTTACTCAAGTTGTCATAAAGTTTATTGAAGATATTTCTGAGGAGTGGATCCATGGAAGTGAGTGAGGGGAAAAAAGGACTGGTAGAATTTAAAGACGATAAGGTGTTTGCATGGCCCACCCTGGTTGCTAAGGAATTCCTTGCTGCAATTTTCGTTACGGTTGGGTTGCTTTTTTATTCGTATTTTGTAGACGCGCCGCTTAGGGAATTGTCGAATCCAGGGCAAGCCGAGAATCCGGCTAAAGCCCCGTGGTATTTTTTGGGTTTGCAGGAGTCATTGGTTTATTTTGATCCGTGGTTTGCTGGTGTTGCGCTTCCAACTCTTATTATTGTAGGTTTGATACTTATTCCATATTTGGATATTAATCCTAAAGGGAATGGTTACTATACATTTAAAGAAAGGAAATTTGCCGTAACAGTATTTGCTCTTGGCTATATCTATTGGTATGTCTTGATATATATTGGCACAGCGCTCAGAGGGCCTTTCTGGGCGTTTTTCTGGCCTTGGGAAAAGTGGACGCATGACTTTCCCACGCCGCCTCCATTGCATGATATGCCATTACCGCTAGGGATTGTCCTCATGGTGGGGTTCTATTTTGTTGGTTTGGCACTTCCTGCGAGGATTAATCGGGACTTTTTTAATAAGCTGGGTATTGTCAGGTACGTACTTATTATGGGGTTGCTTTTGACTATGATAGGCACAGTAATCAAGATGGTTTTAAGGCTTTCATTTAGTATAAAATACATTATTGCTACGCCTTGGATCAATATATAATTGATTTAAGGATACTTAATTGTGAGTATTTCCAGAACAGGTGAATTATGAGCATACAAAGGTTGATTTTTTTCGTTTTGAGCGCCTTGTTTTTTATAGGCTCTTCGATGTGGATTAAGGATGAATTTAGTCCAAAGTGGATAAAATATCAGAAGGAGTATTATAAAGAACAGGCGATAAAAGTTGA
>JANLHY010000252.1 GCA_024653795.1 Candidatus Brocadiaceae bacterium
ACAGAAAAGATTGAAGCAAAAAAACTGTGGACAATCAATGAAAAAGCTCTGAGAAATCAATTTGATCAAAGGTTGAAAGTCTATAGGTAATTTTGTTATTATGGTGCAAAATATACGTTACAAATAATTTTTTGAATTGGAGGTCAGTATGGAAAAATCAGTCATTTCAACAAAGAATGCCCCTGCGGCGATTGGGCCGTATTCTCAGGCAATCAAGGTGGGTAACCTTGTGTTCGTATCAGGACAAATCCCCATAGTACCCGCAACGGGAGAAATCTTAAGGGGAGATATAAAGCTTCAAACAAGACAGGCGCTGGAAAATCTTAAACATATCCTGGAAGCAGCCGGTTCATGTATAGACAATGTTGTTAAGACGACCGTCTTTATGAAAGACCTGAATGATTACACGTCAATTAATGACGTTTATAAAGAATTCTTCACCAATAAACCCCCTGCCAGGGCTGCAGTTCAGGCGGCAAGGCTGCCCAGGGATGTGAGCGTGGAGATCGAAGCCATTGCCTTTAGCGTTTAAAAAAGAAAATTTGACTTGTCTGTTAAAAACTGTTACCATTTTTGTCTACTTTTAAGTCTTGTTCAATATTACAGATAAAGGATTCAAATCAAAAGTTCATGTTAAATATAACAACGAAGGCAAAACACAGGGATATCTATCCTGATGTCGTGAATCTCCTCGATAACTCCAAAAAGTTTTTTGAGCGAATCGGCGCCTCGGATATGGAGAAAAAAGCGGTGGAGATGCGCACCCAACTGGAAGAACCCTTTTATCTTCTGGTGGCAGGCGAATACAATTCAGGCAAGTCCAGTTTCATTAATGCCCTGTGTGGTGAGCATATCCTCCAGGAAGGCCCTACCCCTACAACCAATCGGATTACGTTACTAACGCATGGTGATAAGGTTGAAGTCAAGGAGGTGGGCGATCACCTGTGTCAGGCGACCTATCCCATGGAGACATTGAAAGACGTTACTTTAGTTGACACGCCAGGCACAAATTCGATTATTATAGAACATGCGGCGCTGACTGAAAGCTTTGTCCACAGGGCGGAACTTGTGCTCTTTGTAACCTCTGCAGACCATCCATTCACTGAGAGTGAGCGTCAATTTCTGCAATTCTTGAAGGGTAAATGGGGCCGGAAGGTGCTGTTTATCCTAAATAAGATAGACTTGAAGTCTCCTGAAGAGCTTAATGAGATTATAATCTTTTTGGAAAAGAATTGTTACCGATTGCTGGGCTTTGAACCTAAAATCTTGTCGGTATCTGCCAAGGAGGCTTACAAGGGGAAGGCCGAAGGAAACGAATCGCTCCTTGCAAAGAGTAAAATCGCAGAGGTCGAGGCCTTTATATTTGATAAACTGGACATTGATACAAAGATAGATTTTAAACTTGTCAGCCCTTTAAAATATTTACACAACGTGTTTTCCGAACTCCAGCAGAATCTTACCGAGAAAGTAAACAGGTGCAACACAGATATCAAAAGCATTGAGCGGTTTGAGACGCGCCTGAAGAATAAAAAGCAGGATATGCGGGAGTATACATTAAAATACAAAGACGAAATCAAGCTCGTATTCTCGCGATTAAAAGAAAAATTAGATAATTTCCTGAATTCATATGTCACGACGAAGTCTGTAATCCTCTCCAAGGTGGGGAGGGAAAAGATCGATGAGCGATTCAAAAGGGAGGTATACGGACTTTTAAATCCACAAACCGACATGGATAGGATTATCGACGATGTAGTGGATTATGTAGCAAGAAACAACCGTTCGTTGTGGGATTTAGCGCGGGACCACATTGAGAAAGAAGTGGGCTACGATCGCAGGATGGGGTCTATTCTTGATGGGCACGCCGAACGACACTATGATGATCGAAAGCATGAGATTGAGGTTGCTTTAAAGTCACGTTCCAAAGAGTTCAGGGAACTGGATATCGAACGGGAGTCGGAAAGACTTAACAGCTCGGTGCAGGGCGGATTTATTAGTTTTTTGATAACAGAGGCGTTTGCCGTTGGTATTGGGGTAGGTGTTACGATAATGTTCTCATGGATCGTGCCTCCTCCTGCCATTATAGGAATTGCCGTGGCGCTGGCAGCCGTTGGGCTTGCCATCTTTCCACAAAAGCGAAAGAGTTTTCGTAATGAATTTGTAAAAAGGACTGATGCATTATGTGAACGATTTGTGGAGTTTATGAAATTCGAGATTGATAAGGCCATTGATCGTGTAATCGAGGATATCAGTAATAATATCTCATCATATCGCGACCTTCGCTGGACAGAAAGGGAAGAAATGGTACGACAGGTATCTGAAGTGAACTCGTTACTGGAAAATGTGAAGAGCCTTATGCGGAAAAGCGGTTTAAGCTAAGGAGAAAAGCATGAAAATAGTAAAAATGTTTTTTGTGTCGGTTTGTTTGGTGTTTGTTTCATACGCAGCATTTGCAGCAAATTATTGTTTGAATTGTTTTGACCAGATTGATGAAAACGAAAAATATTGTGTGGTATGCAAGGCGAAATTGTCTGTTGATGAATTAAAGACTAAAGAAGAGCAGTTGATTCATGCCGTAACCATTTCCAGAAAAAACTATCGAAACGGCCTAAATGAATTAAGGCAACTCTATCAGAGCATCGGGAACCAATTACGACTCCAAAAGATACGAAGGGAACTCGATGCCCTGGACAAAGTACCGCAGCCGCTGTATACCGACGAGGGACTGGGAAATGTGCGAACCGGAGTAACATTACGGGATATCGAAGACGCCAACATCTTATTTAAAGACGCCATAATGTACAAAAAGTCTTTCAGTAAAGAGAACCGTATTACAGCCATTAAGCGCCTGGAAAAGCTTATGGCTACGTATCCGGACAGTGATAAAGTTGGCGATGCGGCATTCAATATTGCAGAGATTTACGCCGGCAGCTACTTCCATGACTACGAAAGCGCCGCGAAGTATTATATAAAAAGCTATCAATTAAATCCCTATATTAAGCAACCTGCACTGTTGAGAGCCGCCGAAATGTATGATAAAATGCTGACAGATTATGAGAGGGCAAAGGCAATTTACCGGCAGGCAGCCCTGTACGGCTCTGATGCAAAGTCACGCAAGAAGGCACAAGACAGACTATCGGTATTAGAACAAGGAACTGCTGGTAAAAAGTAAAGTGCTATGCTCTTTGGGATTGGGTACGATATTCATAGACTTGTCGAAAACCGTAAACTTGTGCTGGGAGGGGTCGAATTCGATTATCATCTAGGACTGCTTGGCCATTCGGACGCCGATGTAGTGCTCCATGCCGTTTGCGATGCATTACTGGGCGCCGCAGCGCTCGGTGATATTGGGGAACATTTCCCTGA
>JANLHY010000266.1 GCA_024653795.1 Candidatus Brocadiaceae bacterium
CAAATGCCCCGACAGCAATATGAGTCATTTCATGAACTGGCAGAATATTAATTATCTGACAAAATCTGACGAGGTGAAATTTGTCTTAAGTTCACGGAATGATTATGACTGGACGAAGGCCGTGATATATAAATATAATTTATCCGCAGTTGCTAATATATTGATCGGAACCGTCTTTGGCGCAATCTCTCCAAAAATAGTTGTGCAATGGATTTTGGAAGACAATCTCGATGTGCGATTTCAGCTCCAACTCCATAAATATATCTGGGAGCCACAAACAAGAGGAGTTTAAAATAAATATTTACCGCAAAGACGCAGAGAACGCAAAGGAAGCGGTGAGATAAATTTTCCATGAAAGAATTAGCTATAGTACTGGTAAGCGGTGGTATGGACAGCTGTGTAACCACGGCTATTGCAAATACACAATACCAGCTTGCTCTCTTACACGTTAATTACGACCAACGAACCGAATCTCGAGAACTTAAGGCCTTTTGGGATATCGCATTGTTTTACCATATTCCAGAAGAAAGGATTCTCATATCTAATATTGATTGCCTCCGCAAAATTGGTGGTTCGAGTCTAACGGACTCGAGCATGGACGTTCAGGATGCTCAGTTGCATAGTAAAGAAATCCCTACCTCTTATGTTCCGTTTAGAAATACGCTTTTTTTGACCATTGCCGTTTCCTGGGGAGAGGTTATTGGGGCGAAGAAGGTATTTATTGGCGCTGTAGAACAGGATAGCCCTGGTTATCCCGACTGCATGCCAATATATTATGATGCCTTTAACAAACTCATCAAAGTAGGGACAAAGCCCTCAACATGTATTGAAGTAGAAACCCCTCTTATTAGCAAGAGTAAATCTGAGATTGTAAAAATGGGTATGACTTTGAATGCTCCATTACATCTGAGCTGGTCTTGTTATAAAAACACAGATAAAGCCTGCGGCGCGTGTCATAGCTGCTTCCTGAGATTAAAGGCGTTTAGTGAAGCCGGTGTGAAAGATCCGATTGCGTATATCTAATTATTTATAAAACAATAATTCCCTCTTTTCTAGCTTTCCTTTAATTCTAACAGGTTGTTTGCTTCCCGATGGTTTGCCACCCTTCCATACGGCAAAACCTTAATGCCTACAGTCATCATGGCCACATTTTAATTCAATGTAGCTACTTCTGTCAATTTGAATTCAAATTTTCTGTCTTTAAAAAGCCTTACGCAAGCATACACCACATCAGGGTCGTAGAGGGTGCCTTTATTTTTCGTAATTTCTTCTAAAGCCTTATCTAACCCTATAGCCGGCCGATATGGCCGTGGAGTTGCCATGTTTTCAACGATATCAGATACTCCCAGTATCCTCGCCTCAAGGAGAATGTCTTTGCCAGACAATCCCTGTGGGTATCCTGAGCCGTTCATCCTTTCCTGATGTTGAAGGACCATCTGGGCAATCGGCCGGGGAAATTCGATATCTTTTAACAAATCGTAACCGACCTTTGGATAGGTCATGTAGAGCACAAGCTCATTCTTGCTCGTAATCTCTGGTTTGTTGAGTATCTCGATGGGAACTGCCATCTTTCCGATATCATAAATGAGTCCTGCCATGCGTATCCCATCGATCTGTTTCTCTGGAAGTCTCATCTCTCTCCCTATGGCAGAGGCAAGTTGGGATACACGCTGCTGGTGGCCTTTCCTGATTTGCTCCCTCATTTCGGCTATTTGCGACATGGCATGAATCGTTCCTTTCTGGATTTTTTCTAACTTTCCGTAGTTTTCACGTATCGTCTCTCTTTCCCGCACTATTTCGCCTATATACAACTCCATCGGACGTAATGAAAAGAAGTAAACCACTGGAAAGATGAGAAGTGTGAGTGCACACGCATCGATGATTCCCTCTACGAACGCGGAAAAAGGGAACAATTCGACCAAATAATACATAATCAATAATTCTATAATAAATACAGAAACAATTATGATCACAAACAACTGAAAAGATTTGTTATGTTTCTTTATCTCCTGCATTATTATACCTCCATGAAAATGCTCTTAATTCGTATACGGTATAGCTCAATGTCTTTATCGGAACCGGAATCCCTTCCTCCTGAAAAGCTTCAGGCAGGCATCAACCGCTGCCGGGTCGTAAAGGATACCCTTTTTCCGGGTAATTTCCTTCAATGCCATATCTACGCCCATCGCAGGGCGATATGGACGGTGACTGCTCATGGCCTCAATGGTATCCGCCACAGCCAGAATCCTCGCCTCAAGCATAATTTCTTTACCTTTGAGCCCGTTTGGATAACCCGACCCATCGAGTCTTTCCTGGTGCTGAAGTACAATCTGGGCAACTGGCCACGGGAACTCCACTCCTTTTAAAATCTCATAGCCTGTCTGGGCGTGGGCCTTAATAAGCGAAAATTCAATCTCACTCAGCTTGGTGGGTTTGCTGAGTATCTCAGCCGGCACTTCCATCTTCCCGATATCGTGGAGGCAGCTGGTTACGCGGATACCTTCTACCTGGTCTTCAGAAAGTCCCATCTCTCCGGCAATGGCACACGCAAGCTGGGCAACGCGCTTTTCATGCCCGGAGGTGTATGGGTCCCTCTTTTCACAGATATTGGCAATGGCATCAATCGTCCCCTTGAGTGTTTTCCGTATCCTTTCATAGCTTTGTTGCAATCCCCTTTCCAGTCTCCGTGATTTTATACCAACAGAAATATCCGTAGCCACCTCCTGGAGATAACCGATTTCCTCCTCAAAAATAGCCTCTTTTGTGCCAGAGAAAACAACAAAAACACCAATGCTTTTCTCGTCATATTTCAGAGGTAAAGCTACACATGCCTTATACCCCCTCTTCAGCGCCTCTTTCCTCCACGCTTCGTTCATCTGATCTTTTGCTATATTAATAAGGATATATGGTTTACCTGTATTTACCGCGATACCTGCCGGAGACGCGGCATACCCTGCGTCATCCCATCGCAGCGTGACGGATGAGAGAAAGCCGTCTTCGAATCCTGCGTGAGCGATGGGTTTTATATCGTTACTCCCTTCTTCGAACAGTCCGATCCAGGTAAACCTGACGAATCCTACCCCGGTAAGTGAGTCACAAATAACATGAAAGAGTGCAACCTCGTCCTTCGACCTCACGAGCGCCTCGTTTATTTTTCTGAGCGATATGAGAAGGGTGTTGAGTTTCTCTACCCTTTCCAAAGCCTGTTTGCGCTCTGTTACGTCAAAGAAACTTACGATTGCCCCCGTAATCTGTCCCTTCTCATTGCGAATGGGACCGGAATACACTTTGATCCAGCAGTGTGAACCGTCTCCGCGCAGGTAGTCAATCTCTTCGCCTTCAACCACTTCTCCTGTCTTTACCGACCTGGCGAGTGGCCACTCTTCGGGCTTATACGGTCTGCCGTCCGGGTGGAATCCTTTATATTGGACGTATTGTTCAACGGCAGATGTCGGATAAAATGGATGGCGTAAAAGCTCTGCAACCTTTTTGTTGTACAGATATAACTTTCCACCTGGCGTTTCTGCAACGATTATGCCGACTGGCATTTGCTGGAGAACGGCTTCCAGGAAACGTTCCTTTTCCACCAGTTCCCCCTGCAACCGTTTGCGTTCCTCCTCCGCGCGTACGTATTCAGTGATGTCTTTTCCAGCGCCGATGATGCCCACAATACACCGTTTATGTTCATCCCGGAGCGGTCTGCCAAAGATGCGAATCCATTTTACCTCGCCGCTTTTTGTAATGATACGTAGCTTGCCTTCATTCGGTTGTCCTTTGAGAATTGCCTTAAAAAAGCCATCCAATACCTGCCTGTCATCGGCATTGGCTATTCTTTGCCAGCTATCGGCTGTCTTTATATCATCAGGGGAATATCCGGTAATGTCGGTAAACCTTTGCGTGATAGATTCGAGAACCATCTGTCCGCCAGGGGAGACAATGCTCTTGAATATGAAGTCGGAGGTTAATTCTGTGACAAGGCGGTAACGTTCCTCATTCTCTCTTAAAGAATTCTCAATCCGCTTACGTTCGGTGACATCGCGGATGAATGCAAAAAATTGCCCGTCTGCCAGAGCATGGTGAGGAGTTCGTCACGGGTGTAACCCGTCAAACGGCAGTAGGCATCGTTTATGTCCAGTAAGCGTCCCTCCCAATCCATTAGCCAAAAACCGTCCATGGAAGTATGGATGATCGTTTTATATCGTTCCTCGGACATCTTGCGCTCGGTAATGTCTCTCCAGATGCCTATGAGACATACTTTCCCTGTAATATTGCTTTTCAAAAGGGAAGCATTGGCGCTAAGGTATTTCATACCATGGGTCGTTGTCACCTGAAATTCGACATCCTGGCAGGAACCTTCGTGATAAAGACGGCGTGTCATTTCAGTCCAAAGAGGTGGGATGCCGGCATTGAGGAGATCAAGCCAAACGAATAAATTTGTTTCGATCACCTCCTGGCGATGCCGTCCGAGTAAGTTGCAGAATGCATCATTAACTACAATAATATTGTGCAATTCGTCTGTGATTACAACCCCATCGATCAAAGACGCTAACAGATTATCAAAGAATTTGACCGTCTGCTGCAACGTCTCCAGTTTGTCTTTCTCTGTTTGTTCACCCATAAGAATATGTCCTATATACCTGGAACTTTGGTGATTTTAACTGCACTGTATTTAAATTACGGTTGCTTGGAATGGATATCATACACCGGATTACAGACAAGATTTGCCAGTTTGCCATCACCGACCCAGAGCGCCTTGCCATAATGAAAGTTCATGTAGATTGTGCCTGCAAGCACGCGATCGGTAAGTCGGGCAATGCCATGTGCCTTACCCCGTCGGGAAGTGATCTCGACCTCATCACCCTCAGCAATGCCCAAACGTCTGGCATCATCAGTATGTATCTCAACAATATTGTCAGGTGCGGCGGCATTTAGCTGTGGGATACGACCGGTGCGGGTACGTGTGTTGAAGTGCCATGCTAACCTGCCGGTGATGAGGACGAAGGGATAATCATTATCACTTATTTCGGCAGGTTCTATATATTCGCGTGGCAGGAGCGCTGTGCGGCCGTCTTCCCGTGGGAAATGCCGATCGGTAAATAAACGCGGCGTGCCGGGATGGTTTGCATCCGGACAGGGCAGTTGTGGCCCAATCTCACCGCGAAGACGTTCGTAAGTCACGCCACTCATGTCACAGATGCGCCCACGCGTGAGTATCTTCAACTCCTCAAAGACTTCCAAGGTAAGCATTGCTTTGGCATGGCCAATAAGACGGGCTGCTTCGACGATTTGCCTTTCGGCACACCCGGTAATTTCAGCGCCGCGCGAAGGCGGATATTTCTCCAGCAACTCTTTCAGGTTACTAAAGCCAGAGGTGTAGTATTCAACACTATCAGCGTTAATAAGACCCTCTTTTATCAGGACATGGGCCAGGGCATTATTGAGGGCAACATCTGTACCAGTCCGGATTTGAAGATGGATATCGGCTATGGCAGCGGTTTCGGACTGGCGCGGATCAACGACAATAACCTTTGCAGCATTTTTTTCCTTAGCAGCACAGATACGCCGAAACAGAATCGGTAACGAAACAGCCATATTGTTGCCAGCAATAAAGAATAGGTCTGCCTCTTCCACGTCGGCGTAACAGGTAGGTGGGGCATCAGCGCCAAAGGTTGAAACAAACCCGGCCTCTGAACTTACCATACACAGGCGTGTGCTGCATTCGATATTGTTGGCGCCGATGCACCCTTTCATCAGCTTGTTTATCAGATAGTATTCTTCGTCCAGGTTGGATGCGCCACCGTAAAATGCGACAGCGCTCGGGCCGTATTTCTCAACAATCCGCATGAACTCTTTGGCAACATGCGTGATAGCCTCATCCCAGGTAACTGGCACTAGCTCACCATCGCGCCTGATCATTGGATTTCTCAGCCTTCCCTCTGCATTGAAAACAGGCGGGAGTTCGGCTGCCAGGATGCAAATGTCTCCGTTATTGACCGGATGACCCTTCATGCCATGAATCTTCACTATCTTGCCTTGTTCCACTCCAACCATCAGTCCGCAGCCCAAACCGCAGTAAGGACATGTTGATTTCTTCCATTGAATAGACATTTTCGAAATGCCTCCTTTCTTTTGTCATTCACTTCAATAGTTGAGTAGGGTGGATTAAGCGAAGCGAATCCACCAATCTGATCGTATGGGAAAAAAGAAGGTGGATTCGGCGTAAAAGACGACGCCTTAATCCACCCTACCCCACTTTTTGCACAGGCTCAGAGCATTGACGGCAGCATAAAACAAAAACCCCGGCCATCAATACTCTGATGAGCCAGGGTTTAAAAATCGGAATAGAAATCTTGAACTGCCCTGTATGAAATACCAGGAACGGATATATTAAGAATAGAGGTGTATGTATGTATGTATGTATGTATGTATGTATGTATGTATGTATGTATGTATGTAAAACAAACTGCATTGTTATTCCCTTAACAGAATGTATCTAACAAGAGCGAGTCTGGAAAACGCTACACAAATTTGTGGAGGGATATTTTGTAGTATATTATCATACCTTCTTAAGCATGTTAAAGGAAAAAACGATTTTTTGCAAATGCATATCTAGCTCATTATATTTTCCATCTCTGAAAAACTTACCTCAACCCGATTCCTGCCATTTGCCTTTGCCTTATAAAGAGAATCGTCTGCCCTTTTTATAAAGGTATCTGCTGTATCGTCTTTCTTAAGCCGTGTTATTCCAAAACTCACCGTTACCACTCCTGCTTTATCAAATCTGTAATTTTCTATTATCTTTCTGAGCCTCTCTGCAGTCTTTCTTGCAGTCTCTAAATCCGTTTCGGATGCAATTATAATAAACTCTTCGCCACCCCATCTTACAAAATAGTCTATTTTCCTCATATTCTTTCTGACGATCTCCGCAATGGTCTTTAAAACATAATCTCCAGCAACATGGCCATAGGTATCGTTTACGTCTTTGAAGTGGTCAATATCAAACATTAACAGAGACAATGGCCTGCTATGTCTCTTGCTCCTTTCCATTTTTCAAGGGCGGTGTTGAAATCTTTTGATTCAGCTATTGTCTGAGTCATTGTTTGCAGAAGACGAATTTCTTCATCGGCACGCCTGCACTCAGTTACTTCCGCGACCATTGGACGAAACAGAGTGAAGTGAAGTAAGGGAGAGATTAGAAGGGAGAGCAATAATGAGTCAATAATCATTTCCTCATACAGAGACAGAGGTGGCAGAACAGGCAAAAAAAACATAACAAGCGCCTCGGCTGCAAATATCAAGGCTGTTGTAATTAAAAAAAGTCTAACAGGCGAAGCATGTCCATTTGTTGGTGGCCTATTCGAGCGCTTCATTATATTGCCTTATCATAGGGAAATTACCCTTACGTATTATATGGTTTCACTTGCAATTTTATCCAGCACAGTTATGAGTTGGTCTATGTCAGCTTCTGTATTAAAAAACCCAGGGCTGATTCTGACCGTACCGTCTGGAAACGTGCCCAACATCTGATGGGCAAAGGGGGCGCAATGAAGACCTGGACGTACCGCAATATCAAAGGATTGGTCGAGAATGGCGCCGACTTCTGATGGTTTAAATCCCGTTACATTTATGGAGAGGATACCGACTTTTTTGGTAATGTCCGTAGTTCCATACAAAATGAATCGCCGGTCATCCTTTAAAGCGTTTATGAGTTTGTCGGTTAATTTTTGTTCGTGCTTTCTGATCGTTTGAATTCCTTTTGATAGGACAAATTCAATCCCCGCCTTGAGACCTGCGATACCGACCGTGTTGGGCGTACCGCTCTCCAGCTTGAAAGGTAGCTCTTCCGGCTGGGATAATGAGGCAGGCTCAAAACCAGTCCCCCCTTCCCTCCACGGTTCTAAGGTTACGCGTTCTCCCACATATAGCCCCCCTGTCCCGGTTGGGCCCAGCGGTCCTTTATGTCCTGTAAAGGCGAGCATGTCGATATAATCTTTATTAACGTCAATTTCGCACACCCCCGTTGTTTGAGCTGCATCGACCATAAATATGATATCATTTTCCCTGGCAATCCTGCCAATTTCATGGATCGGCTGTATCGTACCAAGAACGTTGGGGGCATGCGCCATGACAATCAATCGTGTTTGGGATGTGATAGTATTTTTGATGTCGTTTGGATCGATAAAGCCCTCTGGAGAGTTTCTTACTTTGGTTACGGTAATAATATTTTTCCTTTCAAGACCATTGAGTGCGCGTGATACGGCATTGTGTTCAAGATAGGTTGTAATGGAATGGTCTCCGGGTTTGAGTAAACCTTTAATTCCCATATTTATGGCATCGGTGGCATTAAACGTAAAAATAAACCGATTAATATTTTTGATACCAAATAATTTTGCGACAACCGTGCGGGTATCTTCAATTTCCTTTTCAGCCGCTACTGCCATCTTGTGACCTGACCGTCCAGGGTTTGCGCCCAGTGTTCGGTAAAAGGTGTCCATTGTTTTATATACAATTTCTGGCTTTGGAAACGTTGTTGCTGCGTTATCGAGATAGATCATAATTACATTCCTACATATTTTGCATAAAGTCCCTTTGCTACAGAAGGGTCATTTGTGCCGGTAATAATCGACCGTCCATCCGAAAATACTGTTAATTCGTACGTGTCGATTTTCAGTCGTAAAAGAAAGTTGTTAACAGAGACCTCCCCCACTTTTTCCAATCTTGTTGCAAGCGTTATCAAGTCTAGTTTCGATCCATTGGGATGTAAAATTTGTATGGCATTTCTGCCGCACAGGGAGGTTGTCATTGAATACTTATCTTTAGACAAAAATTCGTAATAGTGTTGCTTGCATGTCACACAATCGGACTTTTCTTTAATACCTTCGACATGCAGCGTTTTTATGTCGTTGCGCCAAAGGTCTACCTTAAGAAGTCCTTTCCTTAGATCATCATAATTATCAGTAAGTATCTTCAGCGCTTCTGCCGTCTGAATAGAGGCAATCATGCTTGCAATGGGGGCAATAATTCCTGCAGTATCACACGTCTCCGTAGTGCCAAAAGGTGGCATCGTATCGAGTACGCATCGGAGACAGGGAGTTTTTAATGGGATAATGTTCATAGTTAAACCCATACTCCCAATGCAAGCCCCGTAAATCCAAGGTATTCCTTCTTTCACACAGTAATCATTAATGAGGAAGCGTGTCTCGAAATTATCAGTTCCATCGATAACAATATTCGCATTTTCTAGAATAGTTTCAATATTGGATGGATTGAGGTCAACAACAATTGCCTCGATCTGTATTTGGGAATTAACTTTCTGAAGTTTCTTTTGTGCGGCAACAGCCTTTGGGAGGTTTTTGTTTATGTCTTCTTCATCAAATAAGGATTGGCGCTGCAGGTTGCTTTCTTCGATAAAATCACGGTCAACAATCTTGAGACATTTGATTCCGCTGCGGACGAGAAGATTAGCAGAAGTACAGCCTAGTGCGCCGCAACCGACAAGCACGGCGGTCTTCTCTTCTAGTATTCTCTGTCCCTGTCTGCCAATACCATAGAACAATATCTGCCGTGCATACCGATCATGCATAGAAAATTCAATCTTGTATGATTCCCCTCTAAAAAGAGGGGATAAAGGGGTGTGTAGAGACGCACAGCAGTGCTTCTCTACCTTGCAACACACCCCCGGCCCCTCTTTCTAGAGGGGAGCTTTAAAAGTTGTTGCCTTTGGCAGCCTAATTCAATGTATAGGAATTTCAAAGTTGTGTTTGTAGAGCGAAGAGGCTCTTCGCTCTACATCGAAAGAGTCGCCGAAGGCCTAATTCAAACTTTGCACACTTTGTGGTAAAATTATTTATTAATTTTTTATTTCGTATGTGCCTAAACACGAAGGGTCTCCTGCGGCAAGGGTTTTTGAGCGCTTGTAACTGATCCTGGGATTTACTCCCTCACCGAATCCTGCAATCCATTCATTGATGATGTCGCACATCGTTAAAAAGTTTGCACCGGCATTTTTCCAGTACGGTTCATGAACGCAGCTTTCGTGATCCCATGATGTGCATTTTTCAGAATCAGATACCACCTGCGCACCCCGGTCACAAGGCATTCCGTCACTATGGAAATCACCCAGTATTTCGAATGCCTTTGAGGTGTTGTTGCAATCTGCCGTCGATAATCCTTTGCTTTTAACGGCATCTTTTCCACAGCGAATGCCATGTTTATGTGCGGCATCTGCAGCTACTTTTGCTGCGTCAGGATATTTGGCACAGAAGACAGCAACTACGGCAGCTTCCCGTGTTTCTGCTTCTACAATGAGACTTTGAATTCCCTGATGTATTGACTTATTGGCCAGTAATTCTTCAAGGGGTTTGTTATTGTTCGTTTTTGGATATTTTTTATACACCTGATCAAGTATTTTGTCTGCATCTGCACCGTACTTTGCTTTAAATGCAAAGACTATGGCGGATTCCCTCGACTCAGTGGTTTTAATTTTTCCGTACATCCAATAATGGATCGGACCCAATACTAAACTCATTTAGAAACTCCTCAGTGTTTTAAATTAGATTCTTCGCTTTGCAATGCCTATGCAAGTTCTACTGATTTTACTTCAGGAATCTCTTCTTTAAGGCGTTCCTCAACTCCGTATTTCAGCGTCATCAGAGCGCTGGGACAGGAGCCACAAGCGCCTCTTAAACGCACCTTTACAACGCCTCCTTCTACACTTACGAGTTCTATATCACCGCCATCTGCCTGTAATGCAGGTCTAATATGCTCAAGCGCCTCTTCTACTCTTTCTTTCACGTGAACTTTCTCCTTATCTATGAAATGTTACCCCTTTTTCTTATTAATAACCTCATTCAACTCTTTAATAATAATATCAGGAGATATATTGTGCATCATAGCGCCAATGGCAATATCCTCCGTTTTTGAACCCGGACAGGTAAAGCAGCCTGCCCCGAAATATTTTTTTATCACAGGCTCAGACTCTGGATATAGCTTAATTACATCTCCGATACTGGTTTTTTTTGTTATTTTTAGTTCTTCCGTCATA
>JANLHY010000271.1 GCA_024653795.1 Candidatus Brocadiaceae bacterium
TCTTGTATCATAGGTGTGAGAATTGTTTGGATGTGAATCCACGATATGCAAGATTTTGCTACTACTGTGGGAGCAGTCTGTCAGAAGTTAAACCATCTATTCAGTATGACTCCGATTTTGGTGGAAATGTTAACACCCAGCAGCAGTAGGCTTTCAGGAGGAACAGAAACGTTAGATTCAAAGGAGATTGCGATCCTCTGTGCAAGGATCGCTGATGCTAAAAAGGCAGAAGATATTTTAATCTTTGATATACGAAGGTTGACATTTATTACAGATTTCTTCGTTATTTGTAACGGCTTTAATAAACGTCAATTGCAGAGTATTGCAAGTGAGATAGAATTACAATTGCATAGTCATGGTATCCACGGAATAGGTACTGAAGGATACACAGAAGGCCGATGGATACTCATGGACTATGTAGATGTAGTCATTCACCTTTTTGACAGAGAAATGCGTCACTTTTATGATCTGGAACTTCTATGGGGTGATGCACCAAAACTATTGTGGAAGCCAGATTGAGGGCGGGTCGTGACTGGTTGCCCTGAGATGCCTAATTTTTGTGACCTTTTAATATTTTTGATTCTTCGGCTTTCCTCACGACGTTTTCTTTCCGAAGGTTTTTCGAAATACGCCATGCGTTTTGATTGATTAATGATACCTTCTTTATCACACATCTTTTTAAATCTTCTTAATGCTTCTCTTATGTTTTCGTCTCCTGATATTTGTACCTTTGCCATAAATAGTTTGATATTCCTTTCTTTGTAAATTGTTATTTTCTAAACATTAGCGAATTATTCTAATTTATATTATATTCAACGTCAAGTGAAAAAATTCCTATTTGTAAAATAAGTATGTTTATAAAAGAAGTTATATCCAAATTAGTAAATAACCAGGACTTGAGCCTTGAAGAAAGCCTGGACGTAATGATGCAAATTATGGAGGGAAAAGCCACTGACGCACAGATTGCCTCTTTTATTACCGCTTTACGTATGAAGGGCGAAACTGTTGAAGAGATTACGGGATGTGCTATGGCCATGAGGAGGAAGGCTATCAAAATAAAGGCAGAAGGCGGAATCGTGATTGATACGTGTGGCACAGGAGGGGATGCAAAAAATACATTCAATATTTCTACCACGGCTGCCTTTGTTGTTGCCGGTGCTGGTTTGAAGGTAGCCAAACATGGTAACAAGGCAGCCTCCAGCCAGTGCGGGAGTGCGGATGTATTAAAGAAGTTAGGCGTCAATATTGAGGCGGATGTCAGGACGGTTGAAAAATGTATCGCAATGGCTAATATTGGATTCCTCTTTGCTCCCATGCTGCATCAGGCAATGAAATACGCTGTAGGACCTCGGAAAGAAATTGGCATTCGTACAATATTTAACATCATTGGCCCTTTAGCAAACCCTGCCGGAGCGACCCACCGAATCCTGGGTGTGTACAGTGAACACCTGACAATTATTATGGCTGAGGCACTGAAACGGCTTGGCGACTTACATGCCTTTGTTGTGCATGGACTGGACGGTTTGGATGAGATAACAGTCACAGACAAAACCAAAGTCTGTGAGCTTATTGGAAATACCATAAAAAGTTATTATTTAAACCCGTCTGACTTTGGTATAAAAAAATCAAATCTTTCTGACCTGACGGTAAATACCCCGGACGAAAGCGCTATGGCAATCAGAGGAGTATTGGATGGTATTCACAGCCCAAAAAGAGATGTGGTGCTTTTGAATGCAGCCGCCGCAATCATCGCAGGCGGGTTGGCAAAAGATTTTACGGAAGGACTGAAAATTGCGGCACAATCTATCGACAGTGGTAGTGCAAAAAAAACCCTGAAAAAGTTAGCTGAAATTAGCTGGCAAGCCTGATAAAATTTTATTTTACACCACGTCAAAACGAATTATATGGAAGAGATGTAATCTATGACTTATTTAGAAGCAGTAGCGCTTGCCATTATCGAAGGGATTACTGAATTTCTGCCTATTTCATCTACTGGCCACATGGTAATCGCTTCTACGTTTATGGGTATCAGTGAAAATGCCCTGACAAAGAATTTTGAGATCGTCATACAATTAGGTGCTATTTTATCGGTGGTAGTACTTTACTGGCGTAAATTCTTTACCTCTTTCAAGTTTTATCCGAAATTAGCCGTTGCATTCCTGCCGGCTGCTGTTGCAGGTGGTTTATTGGGTGATTACATCGATATATTATTAGAGAGTATATGGGTAGTCATTGCTACCCTTTTTCTTGGTGGAATTGTCCTGATTTTTGTAGACCGATGGTTTAAACATGCCGAAGGAACGGAAGAACAGGAAATATCATGGTTCCAGGGTTTTAAAATCGGTTGCTTTCAGTGTATTGCAATGATCCCGGGAGTATCACGGGCTGCAGCAACCATCATAGGAGGAATGACCGTAGGGCTTAACCGGAGAACAGCCGCTGAATTTTCATTTTTTCTCGCCGTTCCCACCATGCTGGGCGCCAGTGCCAAAAAAATGATGGATTCTTACAAGACAATCCAACATCATGATGTAGCTATCCTGCTTTTAGGGAGTTTTATTGCATTTGTCGTAGCTATGTTTGCCATCAAGGCTTTTATTGGGTTCCTGAAACAGCACGGTTTTAAGTGGTTCGGGTATTATCGTATTGTCTTGAGTGTGGTATTGGCTATTGTTGCATATCTGATGAAAATACAAATGTGAAGAATAAGGGATTGACAATAAATAACATGAACAACTTCATGTTGCTGTGCCATCAGGGCTAAAGCCCCGGTAGGATGTGTACCCACTAACCCCCAGCCTTAAGGCCTGGGGTTAGTGACGGTCTTATCGTTCGACTGAGCTCACGACGAAGTCTGAATTGGGCTTTAGTCCTAACAGCGCTTGTACTGAGCCTGTCGAAGTGTCGGACAACAAACTTATTCAGATTATTTATTGTCAATCCCCCACCTGTCCTTCCCCATCTAGAGGGAGGAACTAAATGTTCAGAATTTGAATTTGCCAGCAAAAGACACGAAAATGGCTAAATTCCATTTGTTTCATTTCGCGTGTTTTGTGAGTAATACGCTATAGCCAAAGGCTTCCTAATTGTAATGCAAAAAGATAAACAAAATCAAGCGATTTGACAATACCCTTTGTGGTGAATTATTATGGTTTTTATAATTGCGTATCAGGTAGAAAAAGCTTGACATGTGGTGCGGTAATCTGGTAGTTTCACACAAAATTGCCGTTTTGGACGCAGATGAGCGCTGATTGAGGAGGAAAGCAAAGGCAATCAAGAATAAAAAATCTGGAACTCAAGAACTCAAGAAAAACGCAATTTCCTGCAAAGCTTTTGCTTTGCGTGAAACAGAGTTTCACTGACAAGTGTGTTCCCAAACGGAGTTTGGGAACAAGCAGTGATGGAAAAAAGTCGCTGCCGAAGGCAGCCTAATTTATTTATAGGAGCAAATTGATGGTACATCTCTTGCAAGCCAAATAATACCTATTATCAAATGGACACGTCCTCCTTTGCTAAGGCGGCGGTAATAAATAAAGGTATCAACTCAATGTGTCGAATTGGGTCGAATGATGTAATTCCAATCGCCATGAAACTTGTTGCGCTCTAAGTTTAC
>JANLHY010000392.1 GCA_024653795.1 Candidatus Brocadiaceae bacterium
TGAGCTAGTCGGTTCAACGGCAGTTGTAATTGTGTCGGTTATTGTTATCGGAATATTTATTCTAGGGGTCGATTGGTTTGTATCTACTATTATGGAGTACATAGGCGTGTTGTAATTTTAGCAAACTTGGGTGAAGAGATGGGTAGTACATGTTCCGCATGTAACACTTACTTTGAATTAGAGAGATTCCTCAGAAATATCAACTCTTTAAATTCCTACCGAGTTAAAAATTGAATTAGATTCTTTACATACGGCAGTACATAAAAACTATTTTAAAATATTTTCTGTAGGTTAATTAGATGCCCAAACAGTGGTATGTTTTGCGTGTACAAAGCAATAAAGAGGATAAAGTCAAGCAAGGTTTGATAGAGCGAATTAAAGCTGGGGGTTTAGAGGGGTTGATATCGAATGTTTTGGTTCCCAGCGAGAAAGTATCAGAAATAAAAGGTGGGAAAAAAAAGATAACCGAGAAAAAAATATATCCAGGTTATATAATTGCTGAAGTAGAAGTTGACGAACACGGGCAGATACCCAGGGAGGTTTGGTTTCTGATTCGAGAAACGCCTGGCGCTGGTGACTTTATTGGCGGTCAAAACAAACCTGTGCCAATGGCAGCTTATGAGGTCGAAAAGTTATTATCTGAGGCAGAGCACAAAGAAGAAAAGCCTCGTGCAAAAATAGAGTTTCATGAGGGTGAAAAAGTCCGGGTCAAAGAAGGCCCGTTTGAAAATTATGATGGGACCGTCGAGGAAGTGTTACCTGCGAGTGGCCGTTTAAAAGTAATGTTAACGGTATTTGGCCGGGCAACTCCAGTTGAATTGGAATATTGGCAGGTTGAGGCTATTTGATACTAGGAGCATAAAATGGCAAAAGAGATTTTAACAAAGATTAAATTACAATGTCCGGGAGGGCAAGCAACGCCGGCACCACCGGTAGGACCAGCTCTTGGTCAACATGGAGTGAATATAGGACAATTTGTTAAACAGTTTAATGATAGAACGAAGGATTTGCAGGGTATGGTAACGCCTGTAGAGATCACTGTTTTTAAAGATAAATCATTTACTTTTATTATAAAATCTCCACCAGCATCTGTATTGTTAAAACAACTGGCTGGTATCGCAAAGGGCTCTTCGGAACCGAACAAGCAGAAAGTCGGACAGGTAAACAAGCAACAATTGAAAGAAATTGCTACAAAAAAACTAGCAGATTTGAATGCAGGCAATTTAGATGCCGCTGTTAAAATAATAGAGGGAACTGCCCGTAATATGGGGATTAAGGTGGTTGATTAAGTTTCCTGTGTGTTCTTCGGGTAGTTTTAATAGAAAGTAATAAAGGAAAGTAATAATATGGCAAAAAGAAGTAAAAGATATTTAGAATCCAGGAAGGTTGTAGACACAGAAAAAAAATACGGGATAAATGAGGCTGTTAAATTACTAAAGTCGCTTAAACCCGCAAAGTTTAATGAAAGCGTTGAAGTCGCAATGAAGTTGGGTATTGATCCAAAGCAATCGGATCAGCTTATCAGGGGATCTATTTCATTGCCGAAGGGTATCGGTAAAAGCCTTAAAGTAATTGTTTTTGCCAGTGGTGAAAAAGCAGTTATAGCAAAAAAGGCAGGAGCGGATGAAGTGGGTGCCGAAGATTTGGTGAAAAAGGTGGAGGGTGGATGGGCTGATTTTGATGTGGCAATTTCCACTTCAGATATGATGAGATTGGTAGGTAAGTTAGGTAGGATACTTGGGCCACAAGGGAAGATGCCATCACCAAAATCTGGAACAGTAACGGATGATATCGAAACTGCAGTAAAAGAATTTAAAGCAGGTAAAATTGAATATAGAACTGACGCCGGTGGAAATGTGCATGCACTTGTTGGTAAACTCTCATTCACAGATGCTGATTTAGAGGATAATATAAATACGTTTGTCAAGCATATCGTGAACTCACGTCCTTCGTCAGCAAAGGGAGAGTTTGTGGAAAAGGTTTCGGTGTCTTCAACCATGAGCCTTGGAATAATGTTACAGGTTTAATAAGAAATACTGTGAAGGGAAGTAAAAAGAGCAATGGCAAATGAATTAAAAAAACTTATTGTAAAAGAAATGGTGGCGCAGTACCGCAATACGAATAATTACCTGGTAGTTGGTTATCAGGGGATAAACTCGTTGCAATTCGATGAATTGAGAAAAAATTTACGTAAAAAGAAAATTTATCTGGAAATAATTAAAAATTCGCTTGCAGCAATTGCGTTTAAAGAGATTGGGATTGCGGGGATTGTAAACCTTCTAACAGGCCCTTCTGCCATAGCAACTGGTGAGGGAGATCCGGCAATTATGGCAAAAGAAACAATTGATTGGTCAAAAAAAATACCAGCTTTCAGTTTACGTGGTGGTTTTGTTGACGGAGCAATGCTTTCCGCAGATGATATAAAGAACCTGGCAAAACTACCAACTATGCCTGTACTTCGTGCGCAAATAATTACTGGTATCAATGCCACCATCGTGGGAGTTGTGAGTTCGTTTAATGCTGTTTTACTCGGCTTGGCCACTGTATTCCAGGCAATTAAAGATAAAAAAGAGAAAAGTGGTGAATAGTTTTTGTGGGATTACTGAAAAGGTAGGAGGATAAAAATGACGCAGGTAAGTGAAGAGAAGATAGTTGAGTCTTCTGGTAAAATTGCACAAGTGCTCGATTTGGTGGCAGGAATGACGTTGCTTGAAGCTTCGCAACTCGTGAAAGCTTTTGAGCAGAAGTTCGGCGTTTCAGCGGCAGCAGTAGCTGCGGTACCGGCAGGTGTAGCAGCGGCGGCAGAGAGCAAGGCTCCTGCGGCAGAGGAAAAAACAGCCTTTGATGTGATATTAAAGGAGGGAGGCGCAAATAAAATCCAGGTAATTAAGGCTGTCCGGGCAGAAACTAATTTAGGATTAAAAGAGGCTAAAGACTTGGTGGAAGGCGCTCCCAAGACTGTTAAAGAAGGAGTATCAAAAGAAGATGCAGAAAAGATAAAGAAAGCACTTGAGGCTGCGGGAGCAAAAGTAGAAATCAAGTAATAGGTAGTTCCACTCACTTTGAAAATCAGGAAAATTATGGAAATTCGTAATTATAGCAAGGTTGAGGATGTTATAGAAATCCAAAACCTCGTACAAATTCAGACAAAAGCATATCGTGATTTTTTGCAAGCTGATGTACCTGCTTCCAAAAGGAAGAATTATGGTATAGAAATGATATTAAGAGAAATATTTCCTGTAAGTAACTACGACGGGACATTATCACTCGATTACATTAAATATGAGCTTGGTAAGCCACGATATACTCAGGATGAATGCAGGCAATTACGCCTGACCTATGGCCGTCCATTTAGGATTTGGTTGCGGCTAAATAAAGCGGAACCAATTGAAGAAGAGGTTTATCTGGGTGAAATCCCGGTAATGATTGGTGGTGGTGAACTTATTATTAATGGTACTGAAAGAGTAATTGTAACCCAATTACACCGCTCGCCTGGTATAGATTTTATCGAGGAGTTTCATGCCGAAAAAAAGCTGCACTCATGTCGAATTATCCCGGAAAGAGGAAGCTGGATTGAATTGGAGGTAGGGAAGAAGGATATTCTTACCGTGAAAATTGACCAGAGCGGAAAATTACCTGCTACTTGTTTTCTTAGGGCATTGTCAGATGAGTATACAAACGACGAAGATATTATTAAGCTATTCTACGAAACAGAAACTGTAAAGATTTCAGACTATTCGTCGGCTACGAAATTAAGAGGCAGGCACACAGTCGAAAAGATTGTAAATCCTCAAACAGGGGAGATCGTATTGGAGGCAGGCCGCCAAATCTCCGATACGACAATAAAAGCGATTACTAATCTGGAGATTAAAAAAATCGAAGTAATCAAGAAGTTGGAAGATCCTCTGATATTGAACTCATTGGAATCGGATTTTACAAAATCTCATGAAGACGCACTGTTAAAGATGTATGTGAGATTTCGTCCTGGAAATCCCCAACAAGTAGAGAAAGCAAAACAGCTATTTTATGATAAGTTTTTTGATGCGAAGAGATATCGGCTGGGGTCTGTCGGAAGATTTAGATTAAACAGGAAATTAGGGCACAATATTAACGAAGCCGTAATGACATTGCAAAAGGAAGATTATGTAGAAGCTATACGGTACATAATGAAATTACGCAAGGGTGAACCTGGTGTATCTGTTGACGATATTGATAATTTGGGCAATCGAAGGCTTCGATCCATCGATGAGTTGGCGGGGGAAGAATTACGCAAGGGATTTTTGAAATTGAGAAGAACCGTACAGGAGAGGTTAAGCGTAAAAGATTCTGAACTATTAACGCCACGGTCTCTCGTAAACTCTAAAACCATTATTTCAGCGATTGAGTATTTCTTCAGCCGAAGTGAACTATCGCAGGTGTTAGACCAAACAAACCCCTTGGCGCAATTAACGCACGAAAGAAGGTTGAGTGCATTAGGGCCTGGCGGGTTGAATAGAAAGCGGGCAGGGTTTGAGGTGCGAGACGTTCACGTATCACATTATGGCAGAGTTTGTCCCATTGAGACACCAGAAGGTACAAATATAGGTTTGATTTCATCTCTGAGTATTTATGCCTCAACAGATGAATATGGGTTTTTGATTGCCCCATATCGTATAATTGATAAAGGAAAGATTACTGAAAAAATCACATATCTTCGTGCAGACGAAGAAGAAAATAAATTGATAGCTCCTGCAGATGTGCTGATTAAGGGCAAGGTAAAATTAGAAAAAGAGAATGTATTATGTAGATATAATGGAGATTTCCAACAACAGAGTTTTAAAGATGTAAATTACATGGATGTATCACCAAAGCAACTGGTAGGGGTATCTGCTAGTCTAATTCCTTTCCTTGAACATAGCGATGCAAATAGGGCGCTGATGGGTTCTAATATGCAAAGGCAGGCAGTTCCGTTGTTAATAACAGAGCCTCCAATAGTGGCCACGGGAATGGAGAGGGTTGTTGCTCAAAATTCAAGCATGACGGTGCAGGCTGAGAATGCGGGGACGGTAACAAAGGTAACAGCTTGTGAAATTGTAATAAACGATAGAGATGTCTATGAACTGAGGAAATTTGTAGGGCTTAATGAAGGCACCTGTTTGAATCAGAAACCCATAGTTATTGAAGGACAGAAGGTAAAAAAGGGAGAGATTATTGCGGATGGCGCTGCGACATGTAATGGAGAATTGAGTCTGGGTAAAAATGTGGTGGTAGCTTTCGTGACGTGGGACGGGTACAACTTTGAGGATGCAATAGTTATCAGCGAAGCGTTGTTAAAGGACGATCGATTTACTTCCATACATAGGGATGAGTTTGAAGTAGAAATTAGAGAGACAAAGTTGGGAAGAGAAGAATTTACGCGTGACATTCCTAATGTTTCAGAGAAGGCATTAAGAAATCTTGATGAAAACGGCGTTATACGGACTGGAACAAAAGTAAAACCAGGAGATATCCTGGTAGGCAAGATCGCACCAAAAAGCAGGAGCGAGTTGTCTCCTGAGGAAAAATTGTTGCACGCTATTTTTGGCCGTGCAGGCGAAGATGTAAAAAATGAATCGCTGGAAGTGTCATCTGGTATGGATGGTATTATTATAAATACCCAGGTATTTTCGAGAAAGTCTTACCTCTCTGATGATAAAAGACAAAAAATATTGCAAGAAATAAATGATATTGAAACGAAATACGATGAACAAATTTCAAAAGAATTTGTCAAAATGTTAAAAGCAATTGATGAAGAAATAAAAGAGCCTTTAGTAGACATACAAACAGGACAGACGTACGCAATTGAACGAGGTATGCCTGTGAAGTCAATCCTTCTGTTAGAGGAACGTTTTGATATCGAAAATATAGAGTTTAGCAATAAAAAGAAAAAGGGAAAGGCCATAGAAATAAGCGGTGAATATTGTGAAAAAATTGAGTTATTGAAAGACGATAGAGATAGGAAGATTAATCATTTAAAACGGGGTGATGAATTACCAACAGGAGTATTGGAGCTTGCCAAAGTATCGATTGCCACAAAGAGAAAGCTGTCGGTGGGTGACAAGATGGCGGGCAGGCATGGGAATAAAGGTGTTATTTCCAAGATTCTCCCTGAAGAGGACATGCCATTTTTAGCTGATGGAACACGAGTGGAAATGTTGTTGAATCCATTAGGTGTGCCTTCAAGAATGAACGTAGGACAAATTCTTGAGACTCATTTGGGATGGGCTGCGAAAAAATTAGGGTTCCGAACCGTAACACCGATTTTTGAGGGTGCAACGGAAGAAGAAATTCGGGCAACCCTGAAAGAAGCTGGTTTACCGGAAGATGGTAAATCAGTTTTATACGATGGGCGCACTGGAGAACTTTTAGAGCAAAAGGTTACCGTTGGCTATATGTATATGCTCAAGCTGCATCATCTGGTAGACGAAAAAGTACATGCGAGGGCGACAGGCCCGTACTCGTTGATTACGCAGCAACCGCTAGGTGGAAAGGCAAGATTTGGTGGTCAGAGGTTTGGTGAAATGGAAGTATGGGCCCTTGAAGCATATGGCGCTGCGCACAATCTGCAGGAATTGCTTACCGTGAAGAGTGATGATGTTGAGGGAAGGACAAAGATATATGAGTCGATGGTAAAGGGTGAGAACACATTAGAGGCTGGCACCCCTGCATCGTTTGAAGTGCTTTCTAACGAAATTGCTGGCTTGGGTTTGAGCTTGAAATTAGAGAAGACAAAGATGGAAGTTTTAAAAGAGTAATAGGAAGAATTCTAAAATGACAGATATCGTGTACGATAAAATTAATGAGTATAGTTCTGTGAAAATATCTCTCGCATCCCCGGAAGATATCAGAAGCTGGTCTTATGGCGAAGTAAAAAAGCCGGAAACGATTAATTATCGAACGTACAGGGCAGAAAAAGATGGTTTGTTCTGTGAACGCATTTTTGGACCGGAACGCAATTGGGAGTGTTTTTGCGGAAAATATAAAGGAATAAAACATAAAGGGATTATATGTGATCGATGCGGTGTAAAAATTACCCATTCGCGTGTTAGAAGAAAACGGATGGGGCATATTAATTTGGCGGCGCCCATTGTCCATATCTGGTTCTTTAAGGCAATGCCATCCCGATTAGGTACGCTTCTTGGGATGAAGACCACCTCCTTGGAAAGGATTATTTATTTTCAAGACTATGTTGTAATTGATACCGGGAGTACTCCTCTTAAAGAGTATCAAATGCTCAGTGAAGAGGAATATAAAGCGAACAAGGAAAAGTATGGTGAACAGTCTTTCAAGGCAGGAATGGGTGCTGAGGCAATACGAACACTACTGCAAAAGCTTGATTTGATAGCGTTGTCAGAAGAACTTCGGGAGGAGCTGAATCAAACGAAATCCAAACAACGTGCGAAAGAAATAATTAAAAGACTTGAGATTGTAGAAGCATTTAGAGACTCTGGAAATAAGATAGAGTGGATGGTTCTCAGTGTTGTTCCTGTTATTCCACCAGATTTAAGACCATTGGTTCTTTTGGAAAGTGGGAATTTTGCAACGTCTGATCTCAATGATCTTTATAGGAGGATTATTAATAGAAATAATCGATTAAAAAAGTTAATCGATCTGAATGCGCCTGAAGTAATTATAAGAAACGAAAAAAGGATGTTGCAACAGGCCGTCGATGCCTTGTTTGATAACACAAGGGGAAAACGTCCTGTGTTGGGCAGCAATAACAGGCCTTTAAAATCATTAACCGATATGATTAAAGGCAAGCAGGGGCGCTTCAGGGAAAACTTGCTCGGAAAAAGAGTCGACTATTCGGCTCGCTCAGTGATTGTGGTAGGCCCTGAGTTGAAATTACACCAGTGCGGTTTACCAAAGAAAATAGCATTGGAGTTATTTCAGCCATTTATTATAAGGAGACTAAAAGAACTAGGGCTTGCGGATACGATAAAGAGCGCAAAGAAAATGTTAGGGCGCAAGGACAAGGAAGTTTGGGATATCCTTGATGAAGTAGTTAAGCGGCATCCCGTGCTGCTCAATAGAGCGCCAACATTGCATAGAATGGGTATTCAAGCCTTTGAGCCGATACTCGTAGAGGGGAATGCCATTAAATTGCATCCATTGGTTTGCCGTGGTTTTAATGCAGATTTCGACGGTGATCAGATGGCTGTTCATCTTCCTCTTTCAATCGAGGCACAGACAGAAGCAATTACTTTAATGTTATCTACGAATAATATTTTTTCCCCAGCTTCAGGCGAACCGGTCATAACGCCAACTCAGGATATTGTTTTAGGGTGTTCTTATCTCACCATAAGTTTACAAGATGAGTCTGAGGAAAAGATTCAAAGGTTTAGCGGCCCGGACGAGGTAATATATGCGTTATCTGTAAAAAAAGTATATCTGCATAAAAAGATTGAGATAAGGCTGAAACAAACAAAGATTATTAAGGATAAAACGGGTGCTGAGGAACCTAAAAATGGTCTATGCAAAACGACAGTTGGGCGTGTCATTTTTAATAGTATATTACCGGAAGGGATGCCCTTTTATAATTACACATTGGATTTGAAGGGTATTAGTAAAATAATTCAAGATTGTTATAAACTTCTGGGCAGGGAAAAAACAATTGTTTTATTGGATGATATTAAGGAGACCGGTTTTAAAGCATGTACAAAAGCAGGGCTCTCATTTGCAATAACAGATATAAAGATGCCGGCAAAGAAGCAGGAAATTATTGATAAAACACAGGAAGAGATTGAAAGAATACAAAAATTATACCGAAAAGGAATTATCACGGAAGGTGAAAGATATAATCAAATTATAGATATGTGGACATCTGCCGGTGAAAGGGTTGCAGAGGAGATGTTGAGTGAGCTTAAAAACGACATAAGAGACGGAAAACCCTATTTGAATCCAGTGTACTTAATGTCTGCATCTGGCGCAAGAGGTAGTTCACAACAGTTGCGGCAGCTTGCGGGTATGCGTGGTTTGATGGCAAAACCTTCTGGAAAGATTATTGAAACCCCTATAAAGGCCAATTTTAGAGAGGGTCTTGGTGTACTTGAATATTTTAGTTCTACTCATGGAGCTAGAAAAGGATTAGCGGATACTGCTTTAAAGACTGCTGATTCTGGTTATTTAACACGTAAATTAGCTGATGTTGCTCAAAACGTGGTGATAACAGCACAAGATTGCGGCACTACAAATGGTATTACCAAAAGTGTTGTTTACCGAGGCGAAAAGGTAGAGGTACCTTTAAGTAAGGCAATAACTGGGCGCGTTGCGAGAAACAATATTGTCGATTTGGTAAAAGACGAAGTAATAGTGAAGGAAAACGAATTAATTACCGAAGAAAAAGCAAAGAGGATCGAGGCCTTAGGGTATGAGAAAATTAAAGTACGGTCAGCCTTGACTTGTGAATTATCTTTGGGACTTTGTGTAAAATGCTATGGAATGGATTTGTCGAGAGGGAAATTGGTTGAAGAGGGTATGGCTGTTGGAATTATTGCGGCTCAATCGATTGGTGAACCTGGTACGCAGCTTACCATGAAGACATTCCATATCGGAGGCACTGCTACACGTTCTGTAGAGGAGTCCGAAGCAAAAGCGAAACGTGCTGGGATTATAAAATATAACAATTTGGTTGTAGTAAAAAATCCGCAAGGAAAAAATGTTGCTATTAATGCAAATGGTGAAATCCTGCTTATTGATTCAAAAGGAAGGCAAATTGATAAACATACGGTAGTTCTTGGAGCGGAAGTACTGGTAAAAGAGAATGGTAGTGTTGTTGCACATCAGATATTGACCAAGTGGGATCCTCATATGATTCCAATACTGACTGAAATGTCTGGTAAAATACGTTTTGAAGATATTGTGATTGGTAAGACTATGCGGCAGGAGTACGAGGCTTCGACCGGAGTTAAACGAAAAGTAATTATGGAACACAAAGGAGATTTACACCCGCAAGTCATTATTGAAGACGAGACAGGTAAAATTTTAGGTCTATACCCAATTCCGGAAAAAGCACATATCGAAGTTGATGAAGGCGACAAGGTTACATCTGGTACACTACTTGCAAAAACGCCGCGAGAAATTTCCAGAACTGAAGACATCACAGGAGGTTTGCCAAGGGTATCTGAAATTGTTGAGGCAAGAAAACCTAAAGACCCTGCAGTAATGAGCGAAATCGATGGTATTGTAGAGGTAGGTGAAAAACGTCGTGGAAAACGCACAATATTGGTGAAGAGTGAAACAGGTATGGAAATAGAACACCTTGTGCCTCGAGGTAAGCATTTAAGAGTGCATCGCGGAGATCGCATTAAGGCCGGTAGTCCACTTGTGGAAGGGCCTCTCATATTACAAGATATTTTAAGAATAAGCGGTGAAGAGGAACTTCAAACGTACATGTTGAAAGAAGTTCAAAACGTTTATCGCTCTCAAAATGTGCCAATTGACGATAAGCATATTGAGATAATTATTGCTCAAATGCTGAGAAAGGTTAAAGCGGACGATGTTGGTGACACATCTTTTTTACCTGGGCAAGTTGTCGACAAATTTAGATTTAAAGCAGAAAACAAAAAAATCATTGAAAAAGGCGGTAAACCTGCAACGGCAAAACCAATGTTGTTAGGGATAACCAAGGCATCCATACAATCCGACAGCTTCATATCTGCAGCTTCATTCCAGGAAACTACTAAAGTTTTGACCAGGGCAGCGCTCGAAGGTAAGACTGATAGATTGGTTGGATTAAAGGAAAATGTTATTCTTGGACATCTGGTGCCAGCAGGTACCGGTTATAAATCATACTATTCACTTACTGCGATGCCAACTGAGGCAGTTACTTCAAAGGAAACAGAAGAACACGAAGATAAAGAACTCGCTGCATCAACTCAATAGAGGTGGGAGAAAAAATGCCAACAATAAACCAATTAATCAGAAAAGGAAGAAAGGGTACAAAAGGTAAAAGTAAGTGTCCTGACCTAGAAAAGTGCTCTCAAAGGAAGGGAGTATGTCTTCAGGTTATGACGAGGACACCTAAGAAACCTAATTCTGCGTTAAGAAAAGTAGCCAGAGTAAGGTTGTCCAATGGCAGGGAAATAACGGCTTATATTCCGGGTGAAGGGCATAATTTGCAGGAACATTCGATTGTGCTGGTTAGAGGAGGCCGAGTAAGAGACCTGCCAGGTATAAAATATCATATCATTCGTGGAACGTTAGATTGCGCAGGGGTTGATGGCAGAAGGCGTTCTCGCTCTAAGTATGGGACAAAGACCCCAAAATAGGTTTTAACAAGGAGAATGTAGTTTATGGCACTAGCATATAAGAGTACATCGGTATTTCTGCAACCAGACGTTAAATATAAGAGTAAGCTGGTTTCAAAATTTATTAATAGCCTCATGCGAAAAGGGAAAAAAAGCATTGCCGAAAGAGTATTTTATGGGGCAATGGAAGTTATAGAAAAAAAGATAACGGATGTAGCGCCATTAGAAATGTTCGAAACAGCAGTAAATAATGTGAAACCGTTAGTAGAGGTTCGATCAAAACGAGTCGGTGGCGCAACGTATCAGGTACCTGTAGAGGTGCCAAAACAAAGGCAATTATCGTTGGCGTTTCGTTGGATAATAGACGCTGCAAAGGG
>JANLHY010000346.1 GCA_024653795.1 Candidatus Brocadiaceae bacterium
TCATGACCCTTTAGTACTTTTATTAATTGTTGTTATTCTGCCGCCCTTAGTTTATTTTTACCTCCGCCGTAAGGGAACAAACCAGGTTCTCTTTCCCTCTTTAGAGACGCTAAAGAAACTAAGACCCTCATTTTTTCAGCGTTATAGATATGTATTGATTATACTCCGGTCTGCAATCATTGTGCTGCTTGTGGTTGCACTGGCGCGGCCTCAATATGGGAACGAACAAACAAAGGTAACGACCGAAGGGATTGATATTGTGCTTGCTGTGGATGTTTCGGGGAGTATGCTGGCAGAAGACTTTGAGATGGGGGGCAAACGGTATAATAGACTTTATGTCATTAAACAGGTGGTGAAAGATTTTATTCAGCGGCGCATAAATGATCGCATCGGTTTGGTCGTTTTTTCCGGACGGGCATATACGCAATGTCCCCTGACACTTGATTATGGGATGTTATTGCAGCTTCTGGAGAAGGTGGAGATCGGGATGATTGAAGACGGCACAGCGATAGGTTCTGCCATTAGTTCGTCTGTGGATAGGCTCAGGGGCACTAAGGCAAAGAGTAAGGTGGTTGTTCTCCTGACAGACGGAAGAAACAATGCGGGAGAAATAGATCCCTTTACTGCCGCAGAAATAGCTAAAACATTTGGTATTAAAATTTATGCAATAGGCGCTGGCACGAAAGGGCTGGCACCATTTCCAGCGGCAGACCTCTTCGGGAACAAGGTGATGAGGCAGGTGAAAATTGACATAGATGATGCATCTCTAACGGAAATCGCAAAAATAACCGATGGAAAATATTACAGGGCTACGGATACTGAATCTCTGAAGGAAATATACAGCCAGATAGACAAACTCGAAAAAACAGAATCAGAGGTAACGCACTACACGGAATACAACGAATTGTTTCATTATTTTTTACTGCCAGCCTTCGGGCTATTATTATTTGAATTAGGTTTAACCAAAACGAGATACAGGAAAATACCATAACCCGAACGAGTCTGAATCCGTAGCGCGGGTGGTTTATCGTTCGACTGAGCTCACGACGAAGTCCCCCGCCCCCGTATCAAGTACGGGGCAGGCTCATGCCGACCACAAGGGATCGGCGCTACATTTTTTTGCTAATAATGTCAAAAGCATTTTTAAAAAATATTAGATGGAACGCAGATTTTCGCAGATATACGCAGATAATTTGTAATTACTCAAAATTATGTTGTGTGAATACGTTTTACAGTACCCACCCCTAACCCCTCCCAAGAGGGGACTTCTCTATTCCCCTCTTGGGAGGGGATGTAGGGGTGGGTAAAGTTGCATTAATATATGAAATACGGAAACCTTAACTACCTTTATTTACTTCCGATAATTTTACTCTTAATTCTTGGATACGTCTTCGTCTTCAGTAAAAAGATGAAGGATTTGAATAAGTTTGCAAATATCGAGTTATTACAAAAAGCCGGGCTTTCAATCAGCCAGAAGAGACAATGGCTCAAGGCTGCATTGATAATCGTGGGTGTCCTTTTTTTGGTATTTACACTCATTGAGCCCAAGTGGGGTTATCATTGGGAAGAGGTGGAGAAAAAGGGTATTGATATTGTGATTGCCATTGACACTTCACGGAGCATGCTGGCTGATGATGTGAAACCCAACAGGCTGGAAGTGGCAAAAAGGAAAGTCGAAGATTTATTAAATGTGCTGGAAGGAGATAGGGTTGGCCTGGTTGCATTTGCAGGTTCGGCATTTACCTATTGCCCATTAACGTCTGACTATGGCGCTTTTCGCCTTTTTTTAAACGATTTAAACACAAACATTATTCCACTGGGAGGTACTGCCGTTGCAGAGGCAATCAGAAAAAGTATTTCCACCTTTGAGGCAAATTCAAAAAATCATAAGGCTGTCATATTGATTACTGATGGCGAGAATCATGAGGATGACCCCATAAAGGCAGCCATACAGGCAAAAGAACAGGGTATTGTTATTTATACGGTGGGAGTTGGAAGGAAAGACGGTTCCTACATCAGGATTAAGGATGAAAGTGGCAATGATACGTTACTGAAGGACAGGCAGGGGCAGGTCATCAAATCAAGATTAGACGAGATTACTTTAAATAAAATTGCGTTGGAAACGGATGGACTTTATACACCCGCATACGGAACGCAGTGGGGTTTGGAGAAGGTTTACAAGGATAGCATTGCAAAGATAGAAGAGTCCACGTATAAGACTCAGAGGGTGAAAAGATATATAAATCGTTTTCAAATTCCTCTTTTTGTTGCACTTGTTCTCATTACCTTGGAGAACTTTTTGCCGGATAGAATAAAAAATAGAAATAGAGCTGCCAAGACATGTGAAAAGAAGAATGCGGCCTTATAAATTAGGCTGCCTTCGGCAGCGACTTTTAAGCTCCCCTCTAGAAAGAGGGGCTGGGGGTGTGTTGCGGCAAACTTAGACACCCCTTGATCCCCTCTTTTTAGCTTACAGTTGGACAATTTTTTGCTGGACAAGTTGAGGAGTAATTGGCATACTAAAATTCATGATGCCAATGACCGCAGTTTTAGAAGTAGAAAATTA
>JANLHY010000362.1 GCA_024653795.1 Candidatus Brocadiaceae bacterium
CTTAGCAAGGTAATGGCCTTATACCTGTTAACAATCGCCATCCTGGTTGTATGGTCGATTGCACTGGTCTTTAAACACGGTTTTAAATTTTCTCATACCGCAATAGATATCCCCATCCTTGCCTATATATTCATCTTCATCATTTCATCAATCATTTCAATAAACCCCATTATGAGCCTTTTTGGCACATATAAGCGATTTGAGGGCTTAACTGCGACTTTATGCTATATACTTCTTTTTTATACTACGGTCAATTTTGTTACTACCAAAAAAAGACTTTATTTACTGGTAATTGCAATCGTAGCCGGCGCTGCTGTTTCTTCAGTTTACGGGATTGCACAACATCTTGGATTTGATATGTTCAAATGGAGTAGCTTTGAGGCCAGACGGGTGTTTTCTACCTTCGGAAACCCCGTATTCTTCTCTGCCTACCTCGTTATGACTCTGCCTTTAGCTGTTGTCCTTTTTCTCAATAACGTTCCTCGAAAAGAAGAAGCAACTGTTTCAAAAAGGCCTCATATCGTATGGATTTTTTTGATAGTATCATTAATTATGTATACTGCCTTTTGGCTTACCAATACCCGCGCCTGTTTTGTGGCTCTCCTCGGCGGTTTAACTCTATTTCTCTATATAATTTTCAAAAAACAAGTCCTGGTAGAAAAATACAAACTTATAGTTTTTGGTGTTTCATTCATTCTTATTGCTGTATTTTTCAATGTAAAACACGAAACATCAGTTATTAAGCATTTTGCTGGGGATGTAAAAACAGCAGAAACCTTCATCGAAAAACCAATTTTTGACAAAGCACAAACTCGCAAAAGTCTATGGATAGCTAATAAAATAGCCGATAAACTGTCTGTCACCGGATCCTCTTTTTCACGCACATTTCAGTACTTTGCTGCTTTAAACATCATTGGAAACTATCCCATTTTCGGTGTAGGTCCCGATACCATAGGTATTGTTTATCAGAAAAATTTAGCAAAGGTATTTTCTTCAATTGAAAGTGATAAAGGTTTTCCATTTCCAAGACAGGATAGAATTCATAATGATATACTGGATACGGCTGCCACTCGTGGTATTTTTGGCTTGGGAACTTATATTTGGCTATTGACCGCCTTCGGTATGTATGTTGGTAAAAATTATAGACAGTTAAGTAATCAAAATAAAATACTCATATTAGGACTTTTATCAGGAATACTGTGCTACCTCATACAAAATGAATTCAGCTTTGGAAATACCCCTGTAGTGACACTTTTCTGGATAATGATGGGGCTTTGTATTTCTATAATAAAGATAAACGAAGCAGAAAGATCGTTAAGTACCGAGGGAGGAGGATCGAGGATAAAGGAATGTTATGAGAATGAGAAGTTGACAGGTTGGGAAGGTGTGAAGTTGGTCTCCGCTCAACTTCCCAGGTTTCTACCTTCCCAAATTCCTGTCTTTTGTAAATGGATAGGTTGCGGGATCGCGGTAACGGCATTAGGTTTTGCTACTGTTTTCGTCCTTCGATTTTACAGAGCCGATGCATGTTTTGAATACGGAAGAAGAATCCTGGAGTACGAAAAACAAAACTTACCTGCTATTACAGAAAAGGGTTTATTTTTTATAAGGCGTGCTATTCTCCTTAATCCTTACGAAACATTCTATCGCGACGAACTTTGCAGAACATACATACAAATGGCATTTAAG